>JBCNOX010000709.1:0-2554 GCA_039593645.1 Pseudoduganella sp. | reverse complement strand
CGCGCGCGGGCGGCGGCTTCCGGGTCCGCCCGGTCGAGGTAGTCGATCACCGCATGCATCGATTGCTGCAGGCTGTACAAATCCAGGCCGTAGAAACCACAGCGGCGCGCCGGGCTGGCGACGTGCTGGTTGTGGACGCGCAGCCAGTTCACCAGGTCCACGACTTCGTGGTTGCGCCACATCCATTGCGGGAAGCGCTTGAAACCTGACAGCGCCAGGTCGGCGCTCATGTCGTCGCCGCCGTGCTGCACGTAGCGGCTGACGCGCAAGGCATCCGGCCAGTCGGCTTCGACCGCGATGGCGTCGAAACCCTTGTCGACGATCAGCCGCTTGCTGATGTCGGCGCGCAAGCGGTAGAACTCCTGGGTGCCGTGGGTGGCTTCGCCCAACAGCACCAGCGAGGCGTCGCCGATGCAGTCGAGCAGATAGTCCAGGTCCTCCGCCGTTTCCAATGGCCGCGCCTCGCGCTGCAACGCGGCGATCAACGTCTTGTCCATGATTCAGCAAGATATCGCAAGCTGTGCGACACTGTCGCAGGTTTAATTGGGGAAATGTTGCATGTGGACTGGTGTGGTGTGCGGCCTGCTGGCGGGCGCGATGTGGGGCATGGTGTTCATCGTGCCGGAGTTGCTGTCGGCCTTTACGCCGCTCGAGATGGCGGTCGGCCGCTATGTCGCGTATGGTGCGATTGCCTTCATCCTCATGCTGCCGCGCCTGCGCAACCTGGTCGGTCGCCTGGAGCGCGATGACTATTTCGCGCTGGTGCGCCACGCCTTGGCGGGCAACCTGGTGTACTACATGTTCCTGGCGCTGGGCGTAAAGCTGGCCGGCGTGGCGCCAACCTCCCTGATCATCGGTGTGCTGCCGATTGCCGTTACGCTGATGGGACGCAACGACCACGGCGCGGTGCCGCTGCGCCAGCTGGCCATGCCTTTGCTGGTAACTGCCGCCGGCATCGCCTGCATCAATATCGACGTATTCCAGCATGCTGCGGCTGCGGGAGCGTCGATGCTCAACACGGTAATCGGCGTGGCGTGCGCGACCGGCGCCCTGCTGTGCTGGAGCTGGTACACCCTGGACAACGCGCGCTACCTGAAGCGCAACCCGCATTACAGCAGCGCGGAGTGGTCGGCCTTGTACGGCCTTTCAACCGGCCTGATCGCCCTGGTGGTGGGCGGGATCGCCTTCGCCATCTTCCACGGCGACGTGACCGGCGCAGCGGGCGCGGCATCGGGACGGGATTGGACGCTGTTCTGGATCTGCAATAGCCTGCTGGCCCTGGGCGCCTCGGTGATCGGCAATCATCTATGGAACATCGCCAGCCGCCGTGTGCCGGTTACCTTGTCGGGCCAGTTGATCCTGTTCGAGACCCTGTTTGCGCTGATGTACGGCTTCATCTACAAGCAGCAGTTCCCGCGCCCACTTGAAATCGCCGCCATCGTGCTGCTGATTGCCGGCGTGACGTGGTCGATGCACGTCCACGCCCAGGAAGAAGAACTCAGTCCCGCCTGACGTCCGGCGCGATGCGCTCCGCGACCAGCGCAGCCATCGCGTCGCCTGCGGCGGTGGCACGCGCCACCAGGCCAGCCACAACACCCTCGGCGTCCGCAGTGCCGCGATTCTGGCTCACCTTCCACTTGCCGACGATCGAGGCAACCGGGATCTCGATCCCGATGATTGCCTTCAACAGGCCGTCCACGAAATCAGCCGGAGCATCGGAAACGGCCCAAGGCTGCGGCAATCCGCTCTCATGAATCGCCGTCAGGTCGCCGAGCAGCCGCCGCAACCAGGCAGCATCCTCAACGACGCGCGCAGGCCCGCGCACCTGCACCATCGCATAGTTCCAGGTCGGCACAACCTTGTGGGAAACAGCCTTGGACGCATACCACGAAGGGCTGATGTAAGCCTCCGGCCCCTGAAAAACCACCAGGCACTCGGCGCTGGCAGCCAGCGCCCGCCATGCAGGATTGGCGCGCGCCAGGTGCGCCCGCAGCATGCCCAGCCCCGCCGCCCCTTCATCAGGATAAAGCGCAAACGGCACCAGGTCCGCAGTCGGCGCCGCGCCAGGAATAATCAGCATTCCGAGCGGATAGGCCCGGATCAGCCCATGTTTGACCTCAAGCCGGTCTTCAGCGAAAGCAGTAGGAAGGTACATGCAACGAGTGTAGCGCGGGGCGCCGCAGCGCGCCTAGAGCCAGCGATGGCCTAATTCAATAGGCCATGCTCCACCATCACATCCTGCACCAGTTCCAGCCGCAGCACCGGATTTTCCTGCGCCAGCAAGAGCTGCTTCTGCGCCAGCGACAGGCGCAGCAACTCGCACCAGCGATTCGCCACCCAGCCCGCCTCCTGCAGGCGATACGGCGCCTGCATCGGCATCTGCTCGGCCGGAATGCCGCGCTCCTGCAAGGTCTGGATCAGGAGGCCAAGGCTGTCCGCCACGTCCTGCTGGTCGGAAGGCACCGGCACCGTCATGTCGTCCGCGATCGGCGACACGTCCGCCATCCACAGGCCATGCTTGAGCTGTTCGGCGGAGACAATGCGGAAGCGCTGC
>JBCNOX010000708.1:0-2562 GCA_039593645.1 Pseudoduganella sp. | reverse complement strand
GCAGGTAGATGACGGTGCCGCGTTCCTGCAGCAGGGTGCGGCTGGCTTCATTGAGGATGGCGCCGCCGCCGGTGGCCAGCACAATGCCCTGCTGGCTGGTCAGCTCGCGGATGACTTCCGCTTCGCGCCGGCGAAAAGCCGGTTCGCCTTCGATCTCGAAAATCCAAGGGATCGAGGCTCCGGTACGGCTTTCGATTTCATGATCGGAATCGACAAACCGCAAGCCCAGCTTGCGGGCCAGCTGGCGACCTATGGTCGTCTTGCCAGCCCCCATCAATCCAACTAAGTAAACATTTTGCATTCACGCATGATAGCGCAAATTGCGCGGCAGCAGCCTGCCGCTGGGCAGGCGCTGCACTGGGCGTGCTTTATTTCGTGGTGACGATAATGGTGTTGCTGCTGACGTGGTCGACCCCTTTGACGCCGGCGGAAATCTTGATTTCCAGGCCAGTCGGCTGCGGAACGCCGTTCACGGTCACGCCCTTCACACTCAGCTTCTCGGAGACACGGCCCGAGCTGTCGGTGGTCGCGCCGCTGTTGCTGATGGTGCCGGCCGTGGTGCTGAACAGCACGGTGGCGTTCGGCACCGCCTGGTTGCCGCCATCCTTGACGGTGGCGGTAATCGTCACTTCGGTGCCAGGGTCGCCCGAGGCGGCAATGGTATCGGAGCTGGAGCTCACCACCACGCTGGAGGCCTTTGGCGTCAGCGGATCGGGATTCGTATTGCTGACGCCGGGATTGCCGCCGCCGCCGCCGCAAGCCGCCAGCAGGCTGGCGCAAGTCAGCGCGCCCAGCAGGCCCAGCAGTTTTCGGGATACTACGTTTGCCATGTTCTTTCCTTTAATCTGATGACACTATTTTCGTCTCAACGCGCGGAGAGGCGGTCGGTAACGATCTTTGGCGTAATGAAGACCAGCAGTTCGGTCTTGTCATTGGTGCGCGAATTCGACTTGAACAGGTTGCCCAGGATCGGCACGTCGCCCAGTACCGGCACCTTGGAGGTCACGTTACGTTCAACCTGCTGGTAGATACCGCCCAGTACCACGGTACCGCCATTCTCCACCATGACCTGGGTCTTGACGTGCTTGGTGTCGATCGCGAAACCGGCACGGGTTTCCTGGCCCACGGAGTCCTTGTTCACGTCAACATCGAGCACCACGTTGCCGTCAGGGGTAATCTGCGGGACCACGTCCAGCTTCAGGTTGGCCTTGCGGAACACGATCGAGGTCGCGCCGGAAGAAGTTGCCACCTGGTATGGCAGTTCCACACCCTGTTCGATCACGGCAGGCGCCTTGTCGGCAGTCACCACGCGTGGGCTGGAGATGATCTTGCCGGCACCGTCCGCTTCCAGCGCAGACAGCTCCAGGTTCAGGAAGCGGTTGGCCGCCGAATTGAACAGGCTGACCGCCAGGCTGCCAGCCTGGGCGCCATTGATCGATGCTGCCGGCAGGTTGATGAACTGGGTGTTGTTATACGAGCCCACGCCATCGTCCACTTTCACGATGCCCTGCTGCTGGCCCATGCCGGTGATGTTACCTGTCAGGCCGACGCGGTTGTTGCCGCTGCCGACGCCCCAGCCGGCATCGCCGCCACGGATGGCGCGCATGTCGGCGAAGCCCAGCTTGGCGCCCAGGTTGCGGGTGAAGGTGTCGGACGCTTCCACGATGCGTGCTTCGATCAGCACCTGCTTGGTGGCGATGTCGGTCTTCTGGATCAGCTTGCGCACTTCCTCCAGCTTGGACGCGATATCGGTCACGAACAGCTGGTTGGTGCGGGTTTCGATGATGGCGGTGCCGCGCTTGGACAGGATGCGGTTCTTCTGGTCGCCGCCGCCGTCGATGCCGAACACGGTCTTGAACGCTTCCGCCTTCTGGTAGTTCAGCTGGAAGATTTCAGACTTGAGCGGTTCCAGGTCGGCGATCTGGGCCTTCTGTTCCAGTTCCAGCTTTTCCTTGGTCAGCAGTTCTTCCTTTGGCGCGATCCACAGCACGCTGCCGTTCTTGCGCATGTCCAGGCCCTTGGCCTGCAGCACCACGTCCAGCGCCTGGTCCCACGGCACTTCCTTCAGGCGCAGGGTCAGGTTGCCCTGCACGCTGTCGCTGGTGATGATGTTCAGGCCGGAGATGTCGGCAATCGCCTGCAGTGCTGCGCGCACTTCCACGTTCTGGAAGTTGAACGACAGCTTTTCGCCGCGGTAGCCCTGGCTGCCTTGCACCAGCTTGTTCGGGTCTTCCTTGATCGGCTTGACGTCCACCACCAGCTGGGTGTCGCTCTGGTACACGCTCTGCTCCCACAGGCCGTGCGCTTCCACGGTCATGCGCACGTTGTCGCCATGCGGTACGGTGGTGATGCGGTTGACCGGCGTGCCGAAGTCGGTCACGTCCAGGCGGCGGCGCAGGGTTTCCGGCACGGTGGTCTTGAGGAAGTCCACCACTACCCCGGTCGGGGTCTGGCGCACGTCGACGGCAACCTGGTTGTGCGGCAGGTCGATCACGACGCGGCCTTCGCCGTTGTTACCGCGGCGGAAATCGATATCGCGCAGCGCTTGCTTGCCGGCAGGCG
>JBCNOX010000707.1:0-2577 GCA_039593645.1 Pseudoduganella sp. | reverse complement strand
TCTACTGGCTGGGTGGCGTTGCTCATTTTATAACACTCCGCGAGATCAAAAACCACGATTTTAATGCATCCCGGCAGCGAAAAGCATTCGCCGCTAGAATGTCGGGTTTCCCGAGCAGTTGTCCCCACGCAGTTGTCCCATGAGTTCTCCCGATAGCCAGCCCGACGTCGCGGCCCACCACGAGCCTTCCTGGCGCGCCGGCCTGAAAGACGGCACCCCAACCCTGTTTGGCATCGCCGCCTGGGGCCTGGTGGTGGGCGTAGCCATGGTCAAGTCCGGCCTGACGGTGATGCAGGCGTTGGGCATGACCCTGCTGGTGTTTGCCGGCTCCGCGCAACTGGCCTCGTTGCCCCTGATTGCGGCGGCGGCGCCGATCTGGGTAATCTTCCTGACCGCGGTGGTGGTCAATCTGCGCTTCGTGATCTTCGCCGCCTTGCTGGCGCCGCACTTTGCCAGGCTGCCGCTGTGGCGCCGCTTCCTGCTTGGCTATGGCGCCGGCGACATGACGACCGCCATGTTCCTGCAACGCTACCCGACTGAAAAGCCGGCGGAGGGCAAGGTGTCATACCTGCGCGGCCTGCTGTACCCGAATTTCGCCGCGTGGCAGTCCGGCTCCATCGCCGGCATTTTCCTTGGCAGCGCAGTGCCGGCCGAATGGGGCCTGGGCTTTGCCGGTACGCTGGCGATCGTCTGCATCACCGTGCCGATGGTGGCCAGCCGCCCCGCGCTGTGTGGCGCGCTGGTGGCCGGAGTGACCGCCGTGCTGGCGCACAGCTTCCCGTACAAGCTTGGCCTGCTGGCCGCCGTGATCGTCGGCATGGTCACCGCCATGGTGGTGGAAGGCGTCATCGAACGAAGGAAAGCCGCCAATGACTGATCTCGAAATCTGGCTGACGATTGGCGCCCTGGTTTGCGCCACTGCGATAACGCGTTCCTCTTTCTGGGTAATCGGCGAGCACGTCTCGATCCCGACCCGGGTGCAGGAGATGCTGCGCTACGCCCCGTCCTGCGCGTTGGCCGCCATCATTGGCCCCGACCTGCTGCTCGACCCGCAAGGTGCAGTCGAATTCAGTTTCCACAACTACAAGCTGCTGGCTGGCGCTGCAGCCATCGCCTATTACCTGGCCCGCCGCAACATGCTGGAGACGATCGTGTTCGGCATGGCATGCTTTACCGCATTGCGATTGCTGCTCTAAATTCGGGGTCAGGTCTGTCATTTGGACAGGCGCTACACACCTTTGATAAATCTCAAAGATGATCTGGCTTATCTATGGGAGGACACATGGCCGAACTTGACCATATGATCTTGCGGGTGAGCAACCCGACGGCATCAATTCGTTTCTATGAAGACGTGCTTGGCTTTAAGCACGAGGGCAGGGCGGGCCCGTTCGAGGTAGTGCGCGTCAGTGAAGGCTTTACGCTGGACTTGCTGGCCGAGCCGCCGACCATGCACCTGCACCTGGCCTTCCGTGTCGACCCCGAGCATTTCGAGCGCGTGATGGTCCAGCTGCGCGAGCGTCGCATTCCGTTTGGCGGCAACCATATGGACCGCTCGGGCAGCCAACCACAGCCCCAGTACGGCGCGCGCGGGCTGGCGCTGGCCTGCTACTTTGAAGATCCGGACGGGCACAACCTCGAAATCCGCTACTAGGCCTTCCACAACTTGCGCGCTTCTTCCGCAATGATGTCGGGGAATTCTTCCTGAAAGAACAGCTTGCCTTCCGGGATGGCGCGAATGCCTTGCGAGCGTGGGAATACCTGGTCGAGGTAGCGTGCATCGGCCAGTGTGAAGATGGTATCGCTGGCGCCCCACACCATTCGGACCGGCACCGCGCTGCGCCGCAGTTGGGCTTCGATCCCGGCCAGTGGATTCGGCGACAGGGCGTTATGGAACTCGTGGTATTGGGCACGCCGCAAGGGCGTGCTGACCAGCGGGGCCGCGTAGTACTCGATGATTTCATCCGTCAGCTGGGCCGGGTTGTGGAAGACGGCGGCGCCAAACGTTGAGCGGGCGAGGGCTTTGTCGGTCAGCCATTTGGCGGTATCGTCGGCCAGGGTGCCTTGGCGCGCCTTCTCCAGCACGGGTGCGATTTCGGCGGGCGGGCTATGCGGTTCGATGTCGCAGTTGGTCAGCATCATGCTGCGCACGCGTTGTGGGTAGCGCAGCAGGAACAGTTGCGCGACGGCGCCGCCGCTGTCGCTGGCGACAATGTCCACGGTTGCGGCGCCGAGCTTGTCGAGCAGGGCGGCCAGCATCTCGACTTGCGCTGCGGCTGCCAGTGACTGACCGGCGGGCACTTCCGAATATCCCAGGCCCATGAAGTCCGGCGCAATGCAGCGGCGGACAGGCGACAGGCGGTCGAGGGCGCCGCGCCATTGGAAGCTGTTCAGCGGGGCGCCATGCAGGAACAGGGCTGCTTTCGGACCGACGCCGCGCTCAACGTAGGCGATGCGGCCGAACGGCAGTTCTGCCAATTTGCGGGCAGCGCGGAATTTCGCTACCTCGGTTGGGACGGCTTGGCTCTCGGGCGCGGCGAAAGCGAGGCGGGGTACGGCGCCGGTGGCGGCGATGGCGCC
>JBCNOX010000706.1:0-2589 GCA_039593645.1 Pseudoduganella sp. | reverse complement strand
TCGGAGCGCATCAGGTATTCCGCCGTCATGCGCCCCATGATGGCATATTGCATACGCCCGTGCTGGATCTTCGAAATATTCAGTTCCATCGAGGGCGCATCTTCACGCACGAAGGCCCGGCCCAGAGCAGAGTCGATCATCGAATAGGAATAGCCGAGCACAGTGCCGACCGGCTTGTTTGCCAGGTCCGACAAGGCCCTGACTGCCGGGGCCTCGGGCCTGGACACCAGCACGCCCGCATCGGGCATCAAGGGCTGGCTCCAGTTGAAGGAGCCAGGCAGCCAGCGCGGCAGCACATAGCACACGCCATCGGCCCGGCCACTCGCCAGGTACTCGGCGACTCGTTTGGCCGGAACGCCGACATAACGCGCCTGCAAGCCCATTCGGCGCGCAATGCTGTCGCCCAGGTCCTTCAGCAAGCCATCCACCAGGTCGCCGTTCTGGAAACGCGACAAGGGCATATTGTGGTTGGTGGCCGCGACAAAGACCACCTCACCCTGGCCGGCAACCGCTGCAGGGCTCAAGGCAAGCAGCAAGCAGAATGGCGCGAGACAAGAACGTAACATAAAGACATGATATCAGACGCGCTTGACCCAGGTCATGGATCGTGCGCGCCAATTGGGCGCACACTTGTGCCAACATCAACACAGGAGGACATCATGTCTTACCGCACCATCGTAGTCCATGCCGACCGTTCCGCCAATGCCGAAGCGCGCATCGCGCTGGCGGCAGCCATTGCTTCGCGCGAGGAGGCCCACCTGGTCGGCGCCGCGATGACGGGCATGCCGCGCTCCATGCTGGCCGGCCGCAGTTACGAAGGCAGCGGCGTATTCCTGGCCGACTACCTGCACCGCGCCCAAGAATGTGTGCAACTGGCGCTGGAACAGTTCAAGGGCATTGCCGAACGGCTTGGCGTTCCTTCCTTCGAAGCGCGCAGCAGCAATGACGACGAATATGCGGGCCTGTGCATGCAGGCGCGCTACGCCGACCTGGTGGTGCTGGGGCAGTCCGCCGCAGCCGGCAGCAATGAAGACAGCCTGCTGCCGGACCTGCCCGATTACGTTCTATTGAATTGCGGCCGCCCGGTGCTGCTGGTGCCGCGCGCCGGCCGCTTCCCGACTATCGGCAAGCGCGTGATGGTTGCCTGGAATGGCAGCGTGGAGGCGGCAAAGGCCGTCACCGCCGCCCTGCCCCTGCTGCGCGGCGCCGAACAGGTCGCGCTGGCCGTGCTGGGCGACAGCGCGGACACCCTGGGCGAATCGCCCGGCGCCGATATCGCCTTGTACCTGGCGCGGCATGGCGTGAATGTGGAAGTCCTGCGCCGGCCGGAACCGGCCGATCCCGGCAAGGCTATTTTGTCGCTGGCGGCCGACTTCAACGTCGACTTGCTGGTAATGGGCGCCTACGGCCATAGCCGCTTCCGCGAAATGATGCTGGGCGGCGCCACGCGCACCATACTGGCAACGGCGACGCTGCCAGTACTGATGGCGCATTGATCAGGCGGTCAGCACGCCGCGGCGCATCTGATCCAGTTCGATCGACTCGAACAGGGCCTTGAAGTTGCCTTCGCCGAAGCCCTGGTTGCCCTTGCGCTGGATGAACTCGAAGAACACCGGGCCAAGCTGGTTTTCCGAGAAGATCTGCAGCAGCAGGTCGCCCGGCTTGCCGTCGATCAGGATCTTGCGCTCGCGCAGGGCCTGCAGCGGCTCGCCATGGCCAGGGATGCGGCGGTCGACCAGCTCGTAGTAGGTGTCGATGGTGTCGAGCAGCTTGACGCCGGCGCCGCGCAGGCTGTCCACCGTCGCGTACAGGTTGTCGCTGCCCATGGCGATGTGCTGGATGCCTTCGCCGCGGTAGGCATCGAGGTATTCCTGGATCTGGCCGGCGCGGTCGGTGCCTTCCTCGTTGATCGGGATGCGCAGCTTGCCGCACGGGCTGGTCATGGCCTTCGACTTCACGCCGGTCACCTGGCCTTCGATGTCGAAATAGCGCACTTCGCGGAAGTTGAACAGGCGCTCGTAGAACTCGGCCCACTCGCCCATGCGGCCACGATGCACGTTGTGGGTCAGGTGGTCGATGTAGGTCAGGCCATGGCCTTTCGGGTTCTGGTCGACGCCCGGAATCGGTTCAAAGTCCACGTCGTAGATACTGATATTGCCATTGCCCGGCCAGCGGTCCACCAGGTAGATCAGGGAATCGCCGATGCCTTTGATGGCCGGCAGGTTCAGTTCCATCGGGCCGGCCTTGCTCTCGAAGCCCCAGGCGCCAAGGCGCAGCGCGCGCTTGTATGCATAGGCGGCGTCCTTCACGCGGAAACCGATGGCGCAGACGGATGGGCCGTGCAGCTCGGCGAAGCGCTGCGCGAACGAGTCTTTTTCCGCGTTCAGGATGAAGTTGACTTCGCCCTGGCGGTACAGGGTCACGTCCTTGCTGCGATGGCGCGCTACGGCGGTGAAGCCCATCGCTTCGAAAGTCTTGCCCATTGCGACTGGATCCGGCGCCGCGTATTCGATGAATTCGAAGCCATCGGTGCCCATCGGGTTGTCCCACAGTGAGTCGGTCATTTGCTGTCTCCGGAAAAGTGTATGG
>JBCNOX010000705.1:0-2602 GCA_039593645.1 Pseudoduganella sp. | reverse complement strand
GTGGCGATGAGCCACGCCGTCGCCGCCGTCGCGGTGGCCGCAACCGGAACCGTCGTGAGCGTGAAGGCGCTGAGGGCGTGGAAGGTGCGGAAGGCGCGACCGAGGCAACGTTCACCGTTGCTCCGGCCGAAGGCGAAACCGCTGCTGTCGTGGCCCCGGCCGCGATTGAAGCTGCGCCTGCTGCCCCTGCCGTAGCCGCTGCACCTGCTGCCGTCGCCGTTGAGCCTGCTTCGACCGAAGCTGCCAGCGCGGCCGCTGCCGAAGGTGCTGGCGCGCAAGCTGCCGCAACCGCAGCGGTTGAAGCGCCGGTGATTGCTGAACCAGTCGCTGCGGCGCCAGTTGCAGCCCCGGCCGCTCCGGCGCCGGTCGAAGCCGCTCCGCTTGCTGCTGCTCCAGTGCAACCTGCTGCTGTGGACCTGCCGGTTGCCGCACCAGCCGCCGCTGAGCCTGTCGAAGCGGAGCCTGTTGCCGCCGCGCCGGCTTCGCCGCAAGGCGTGCTGCCGTTCGCTGAAGCCGCTCCGGCTGCCGTCGAACCAGCAACTGCGGAAGAAGTTGCCGCTGACGTGGTTGAACCAGCCGCCGCACAAGCGCCGGCCGAGCCGGTCGCCGCTCCTGTTGCCGCCGCGCCGGCTCCAGCTGCACCGGCGCCAGCTCCAGCACCAGCTCCAGTTGCCGCCAAGGCAGACGTCGAAGCCATGCTGGCTGCCGCCGGCCTGTCGATGGCAGTGACTGACCCGGCCAAGGTTCGCGCCGCGCAGGAAGCTGCCGCGGCAGCCGCCACCTCCCAACCGATCCGCGTGCCACGCGAGCGCAAGCCGCAGCCACCGGTCGCCAGCGAGCCGCTGGTGCAGGTTGAGACCAAGGTGAATGGCTGATCGGCCTTTAGCTGACGAAAAAGGGAAGCCAAGTGCTTCCCTTTTTCATGTCCCATTGTGGGAGGCCTTCCTCTATTGGCTCAAGCTGGGCTTCATCAGCTTCGGCGGCCCCGCCGGCCAGATCGCGCTGATGCACACCGAACTGGTTGTGCGCCGGCGCTGGATTTCCGAACACCGTTTCCTGCACGCCCTGAATTACTGCATGCTGCTGCCCGGCCCAGAGGCCACGCAGCTCGCGATCTACATCGGCTGGCTGATGCACCGCACCCTGGGCGGCGTGATTGCAGGCGTACTCTTCGTACTCCCGTCCCTATTACTGCTGATCGGCTTGTCCTGGGCCTACATGGCTTACG
The DNA here is from genome assembly GCA_039593645.1 of Pseudoduganella sp. Lineage (GTDB taxonomy): Bacteria > Pseudomonadota > Gammaproteobacteria > Burkholderiales > Burkholderiaceae_D > Rugamonas. The sequence continues at coordinate 1,374 of JBCNOX010000705.1, read as the reverse complement.
GCAGCCTGCCCGCCATCGCCGGCATCCTGTACGGCATGAAGCCCGCTGTGGTGGCGATTGTGCTGGCTGCCGCCTGGCGCATCGGCAAGCGCACGCTGCGCAATCGCCAGCTCATGGCAATTGCACTGGCAGCCTTCATCGCCATCAGCTTCATCAAACTGCCGTTCCCGGCCATTGTGGCCGGTGCCGCCCTGCTGGGCTGGATTGGCGGCCGCCTGCGCCCGGATTTGTTCGCGTTGGGCGGCGCCGCGCACGGCCCGGCCGCAGCGCACGCGGCACACGCCCCGGCCCTGATCGACGATGACACGCCAACCCCAGCGCACGCCCGCTTCAGTTGGGCCGGACTGGCCCGCATCGCCGTCACCGGCATCGTACTGACGGCCGGTGCCTGGCTGCTGCTGGCCTGGCTATTCGGCATCGATAAGCCGCTGGCGCAAATGGGCTGGTTCTTTACCAAAGCCGCCATGATGACCTTCGGCGGCGCCTATGCCGTGCTGCCCTACGTCTACCAGGGCGGCGTCGAGCATTTCCACTGGCTGACGCCAGCCCAGATGGTGGACGGCCTGGCGCTGGGCGAAACTACGCCCGGCCCGCTGATCATGGTCGTTGCCTTTGTCGGTTTTGTCGGCGCCTGGACCCAGCAGGCTGTCGCCGGCCACCCTGCCCTGGCCGGCGTTCTTGGCGCCACGGTTGCCGCCTGGTTCACCTTTGTGCCGTCCTTCCTGTTCATCCTGGCCGGCGGCCCGCTGGTCGAATCCACGCGCGGCAATATCCGCATGACCGCCCCGCTGACTGCGATTTCCGCCGCCGTGGTCGGTGTCATTGCCAGCCTGGCATTATTTTTTGGCATCCACGTGTTCTATCCGGCCGGCGCCTGGGAATGGCCCGCCGTTGCAATCGCCGCTGCCGCGGCGATCGCCTTGATGCAGTACAAGCAAGGAACAATCCGCGTACTGGTTGCCTGTGCGATTGCTGGCGTCGTGCTATCGTACCGGGTGTAACCGCACACCCCGTATGACCGAAAAAATCATCCTCCTGAATGATGGCCGCAGCCAGGCGCCGGCCATCCCGGCAACGTTAGAGGCCCCCACCGGCAGCCTGCGGGACAGGTTCGCCCGTCCGCTGCACGACCTGCGCATTTCCATCACCGACCGCTGCAACTTCCGCTGCGTCTACTGCATGCCGAAGGAAGTGTTCGACAAAGACTACAAATACCTGCCGCACAATGCCCTGCTGACGTTTGAAGAGATCACGCGCATTGCCCGCCTGTTCGTCGAGCACGGCGTGGAAAAGCTGCGCCTGACTGGCGGCGAGCCGCTGCTGCGCAAGGACCTGGAGCGGCTGGTCGCCATGCTGGCCGAACTGCGCACCGTG
>JBCNOX010000704.1:0-2608 GCA_039593645.1 Pseudoduganella sp. | reverse complement strand
ACAGGCACGTACTGCGCTTGCCGATGGCCTTCTTCGACCGCGCCATCACCGGCCAGTTGGTGTCGCGCGTGACCAACGACACCGAGGCCGTGAAGGGCTTGTACATCCAGGTGCTGTTCGTCATCCTGGACAGCACCATTGTGCTGGCCGGCACCGTGGCCGCCATGGCCTGGCTGGACTGGCGCCTGATGACCATCGTGGTGGCGCTGCTGCCCTTCGTGCTGGTGATCGTCTGGGCTTACCAGCGCCTGAGCGCGCCTGCCGTCACGCGCGCCCGCCAGCTGCGCAGCGATATCAATGCACAGATCGCGGAATCGATCGGCGGCATGACGGTGCTGCAGGCGAATAACGCCGAGCAGCGCTTCGGCGAACGTTTCGCGCAGACCAACGCGGAACACTACACCCAGCGCCTGGCCGAGATCCGCGCCAACGCCTGGCTGCTGCGCCCCGCGCTGGATATGCTGAACATCCTGCTGCTGGCCTCCGTGATCTTCATGTTCGGCCAGCGCGACATGAGCGCGGCGGAAGTCGGCGTGCTGTATGCCTTCATCAACTACATCGCGCGCGTGATCGAACCGCTGATCCAGATCACCATGCAGTTCAGCCAGTTGCAGCAATCCGTGGTGGCGACATCGCGCGTGGCGATCCTGCTCGGCGAACAGAGTGCGCCGGAACACCGCAGCGACGCCGGCGCCCACACCCGCCACGCCGCCAACGACGACGGCGCCCCAGCCATCGACATCCGCGCCCTGGACTTCGAATACATCGCCGGCCAGCGCGTGCTGCACCAGTTGTCGCTGGCGATCCCGCAGGGCGCCTTCTTCGGCATCGTGGGCCACACCGGCAGCGGCAAGTCGACCCTGCTGTCGCTGCTGCTGCGCTACTACCCCGCCCCGCATGGCAGCATCCGCATGAATAGCATGCTGCTGGACGAGATCGACAACGAACAGTTCCGCGCCGACGTCGGGCTGGTGCCGCAGGACCCGTTCCTGTTGGCAGCCTCCGCCCGCGAAAACATCGACATGGGACGCGGCCTGTCGCAGCAGGAAATCGAAACCGCGGCGCGCGCGGCGCACTGCCACGACTTCATCATGGCGATGGAAGACGGCTACGACACCGTGCTGGGCGAAGGCGGCTCGCGCCTGTCTTCCGGACAGAAGCAGCTGATCGCCATCGCGCGGGCCCTGGCCGGCAAGCCACGCATCCTGCTGCTCGACGAGGCCACCTCGCGCATCGATTCGCACACGGAGCAGATCGTGCAGGTTGCGCTCAACGAGTTGCGCGGGCAGGTAACGATCATCGCCATCGCGCACCGCCTGTCCACCATCCGCGAGGCGGACCGCATCGTCGTGCTGAACCACGGGCGCATTGTGGAACAGGGCCCGCACGAAGAGCTCATGCAGATCGATAATGGCTTGTACCAGCGCCTTTATCTCCTGCAACAGCTGGCTGCCTGAGGATCTTGTTGCCGCACGATAAGGAATCCTAGCCGACTGGTAGCCGAGGTATGCTGTCCCCCAGGGGGACCATGCCATGAAAAAAAGTCTATCCATCAAGCGCATCTTCCTGGCGTTCTTTGCCATCACGGTAGTGCTGGCGGCACTGACGATGCTGGCCCTGCTCCGCGTCTCCAGCAAGGAGGCTGAATCCAAGAAGGCGGCAGATTCGCGCTACCAGTCCTACCTGCTGGCGGACGAACTGCGGCAAAGTTCAGACGACCTTACGCGCCTGGCACGCACCTACGTGGTGTCCGGCGAAGCGGCGTACGAGCAGCAGTACATGGACATCCTGGCCATCCGCAACGGCCAGAAGCCGCGCCCGAAGAACTATGAACGCATCTATTGGGACTTCGTGGCTGCCGGCGCCCCGGTGCCCCCTGCCTCCGGCCAGACGATTGCCCTGGCGGAGCTCATGAAACGCGCCGGTTTCACCGACCAGGAGTTCGCCAAGCTGAAAGAAGCGGAAGCCAACTCCAATGAACTGGTTCGCACCGAGGTGATCGCGATGAACGCGGTCAAGGGCAAATTCGATGACGGCAAGGGCGGCTTCACCCGCGAAGGGCCACCCGATCCCGAGATGGCGCGCCGCATCATGCACGACAAGGCCTACCACCAGAACAAGGCCAGGATCATGCAGCCCGTCAACGAGTTCCTCGTCCTGCTCGACGAACGCACCAGCGCCGAGGTGGCATCCGCCAGCGCCGCCTTCGACAGGGCGCAGTGGCTGGCGCAGGCGCTGCAGGCCATGTCGGTCATTGCTGCTGTCGCTTGCCTGTTATTTGCATATCGCTACATCCGCTCCGGACTGCAGCAGGCGATCGATACTGCCGAATGCATCGCCGGCGGTGACCTGAGCCAGGTTATCGACACCAGCCGCAGCGATGAAATCGGCCAACTGCTGCTCGCCATGCAGCACATCAACGAAAACCTCGCCACGATGATCGGCAATATCCGCAGCAGCACCGACCAGATGACAGTTGCCACCAGCGAGATCGCCACTGGTAATGCCGACCTGTCGGCCCGCACCGAAACCCAGGCTTCATCGCTTGAGCAAACTGCCAGCGCGATGGAAAACCTGACCGACACCGTGCAGAAGAATGCCAGCAATG
>JBCNOX010000703.1:0-2609 GCA_039593645.1 Pseudoduganella sp. | reverse complement strand
CACCCGCACCTGAATTGAGCTTGCCGAGGAAGGCGCCGGTAATGTCTGCCACTTCATCCAGCCTGGTGTCCATTACGAAGTGCCCGCCATTCAGGATGTGCACCTCAGCCGAAGGATTGTCGCGCTTGAAGGCTTGCGCGCCCGGCACGGTGAACGCCAGGTCGTGCTTGCCCCACACCACCAAGGTGGGCAGCTGCCGCTGTTTCAGCCAGGCCTGCCATTCGGGGTAAGCGGCCAGGTTGTGCTGGTAGTCGAAGATCAGGTCAGCCTGGATGCGCGCCTGGCCGGGACGATTCAGATAGGCATATTCGTCCATCCACAGGTCGGGATCATAGGCTTCGACTGCGGGGTCGCTGCCAATATGCCGCGCGCGCGTTGCCGCCACTGACTGGTGCACCGCGATGACGTCTTTCTCGTGCGCCGCGCGGTCTTCCCAGAACGGCTTGCGCTTGGCCCACATCGCGCCGAGCCCCTCTTCGTACACATTCCCGTTCTGGAACACCAGCGCCTGCACCGCCTGCGACCGCGCCAGCGCCATGCGCATGCCGACCGGGGCACCGTAATCCTGCATCAGCAGCACGTAGCGCTGGGCGCCGACGGCATCGGTGAACTTGTGCATGACCTTTGCCAGGTTGTCGAAGGTGTAGGCGAACTTCGCCGGGTCCGGCGCATCGCTGTTGCCGAAGCCGGGGTAGTCCGGCGCCACCAGATGGTAGCGGTCGCCCAGTTTGCGCAGCAGTCCATCGTACATGCGGGAGGAACTCGGCACCCCGTGCAGCAGCAGGACGGTAGGTTTGCTGGCATCGCCGGCTTCGCGGTAGGCGATATTGACGCCGTCCACGGCAACGGTGCGATAGGCGACGGGCGCGGCTTGCGCGGCGCCGGCAAGTGCGATGGTGGCAGCGGCTACGAGTGTTTTCATGTTGTTCTCCAGTGGATTGTCGATGGCCCCACTGTATCGGCGCCCTGGCCCCGGCGGAACCTCGCCCAGCGAAATGGATTGTTTCGCTGCGCGTAGTTCCGGGGCCGGGGGCTGCTTCCTACAATCCATCCCATCCCAACCAATTTTAAAGGAAGCAAACATGAAAACCTCCCGCATCGCTGCATCCCTGGTCCTTGCCTTCGCCTCCGCCGCTGCTTCCGCCGCGCCGACGGACGTCAACTACCGCACCGTCAAGGTCGATGGCGTCAATATCTTCTACCGCGAGGCCGGTCCCAAAGACGCTCCCACGGTGTTGCTGCTGCACGGCTTCCCCACTTCGTCCCAGATGTTCCGCAACCTGATTCCGCAGTTGGCTGACCGTTATCACGTCATCGCCCCTGACTACCCTGGGTTCGGCCAAAGCGACGCACCGGCTGTCGATAATTTCACCTACAGCTTCGATAACCTGGCGAATGTGGTGGACAAATTCACCACCGCCGTCGGGGCCTCGAAGTACGCCCTGTACGTGCAGGATTACGGCGCCCCGATCGGCTTCCGCCTGGCCGCCGCCCATCCCGAGCGCGTGTCGGCCATCGTGGTCCAGAACGGCAATGCGTACAACGAAGGCATCGACAATGAGTTCTGGGCGCCGTTCAAAGTCTATTGGGCCGACAGAACCGAGGCGAATGCGGCCAAGCTGAAACCCTTCTTCGAACTCGGCGCGACCAAATGGCAATACACGCACGGTGCGCGTGACGCCAGCAGGATCAGCCCCGATGCCTGGACCGTGGACCAGGCCTATATGGACCGCCCCGGCAACAAGGATATCCAGCTTGAACTGTTCTACAGCTACGGCAGCAATCCGGCGCGCTATCCGGAATGGCAAGCCTATTTCCGCAAACACCAGCCGCCGATGCTGATCACCTGGGGAAAAAACGACAAGATCTTCCCCGCCGCTGGCGCCACGCCCTACCTGCGCGACCTGCCGAAAGCCGAGCTGCACCTGCTCGATACAGGCCACTTCGCACTCGAAGAAGACGGCGAGCAAATCAGCAAGCTGATGCGTGCTTTCCTCGCACGTAACGTGAAGTAACGTAGCATCGCGCGCGTTTGACGAGCATCAAACGCGCGCTTGGCGGCGCGGTGAGAATGATAGGATCACATGAGGAGCCGCCATGGACGTCACGCCCCCACCAGAGCTCGCTGACCACGAGGAACGCATTACCAAGCTGGAGAACGCTATGGTCAATCTTTCGTGCGAACTGAAAGCGCTAAGTGCGCATATGGATTGCCGGTTCAAAGAAATAGGAACGAAAATCGAGACGGAAGTGAATTCACTCCGCATTGAGTTGCGGGCCGAGTTCGAGGTAAAGCTCCACGAGGCCATCGAGAAATTGAATGCTCGAATGGACGCCCAACATTATCAAATGATCGCGCTTCAAGTCGCGATATTTCTGGCGCTGATTGCGCTATTCGCCCAGCGCTAAACGAAAAAACCCTGCCAGATCGATGACCTGGCAGGGTTTTTGTACGTCCTGGTGCCGGAGAAGAGAATCGAACTCCCGACCTTCTCATTACGAATGAGCTGCTCTACCAACTGAGCTACACCGGCAAAGAGCCCGGATTATAACAAACAAACTTGCGCGTTTGCTAGTATCAGGACGCCACTATTGCAAAAATTACACGC
>JBCNOX010000702.1:0-2609 GCA_039593645.1 Pseudoduganella sp. | reverse complement strand
GCGGTGCGCGGGTGCAGCTCGCCGGTTTCCTTGTGAACGAACACCGCCATCGGCACGCCCCACTGGCGCTGGCGCGACAGGGTCCAGTCCGGACGGTTGGCGATCATGCCGTGCAGGCGCGCCTTGCCCCAGTCAGGGAAGAATTCGGTGGCTTCGATGCCTTCCAGCGCGGTTTCGCGCAGGGTGGAACCGCCGTCCAGCGGCTGGATGTCCATGCCGGCGAACCATTGCGAGGTGGCGCGGTAGACGATCGGGGTCTTGTGGCGCCAGCAGTGCATGTAGCTGTGGTCGAACATCTTCAGCTCGAACAGGGCGCCGGCTTCGCGCAGCGCTTCGCAGATCGGCTTCGAGGCTTCCCAGATGCCCATGCCGCCGAACAGGGGCAGGGACGGGATGTACTTGCCGTCGCCCATCACCGGCTTCAGGATTTCGTCGTCCTTCATGCCGTGCGATTTGCAGGAGATGAAGTCGTCCTGGCCGTAGGCCGGCGCGGAGTGCACCACGCCGGTACCGCTTTCGGTGGTCACGTAGTCGGCGATGTAGACCGGCGACAGGCGGTCGTAGAACGCGTCGCGCGCGTGCAGCGGGTGCTTGAAGGCGATGCCGGCCAGCTTGTCGCCGGTGGCGGTGGCGATGATGCTGCCTTCCAGCTTGTAGCGCTCGAGGCAGGAGGCCACCAGGTCCTTGGCCAGGATCAGCAGCAGCGGCTTGCCTTCGCGCTCGGTCTGCACCAGCGCGTAAGTCACCTCGTGGTGCATGTTCAGGGCCTGGTTGGACGGGATGGTCCATGGGGTAGTGGTCCAGATCACCACGAAGCCGTCGCCTGGCGGCAGGGCAGGCAGGCCGAAGGCGGCTGCCAGCTTGTCGTGCTCATGGAAGGCGAAGCCGACGTCGATCGCCGGGTCGCGCTTGTTCTGGTATTCCACTTCCGCCTCGGCCAGCGCGGAGCCGCAGTCGAAGCACCAGTTGACCGGCTTCAGGCCGCGGTAAACGTAGCCCTTTTCCAGCAGCTTGCCCAGGGAGCGCAGCTCGTCGGCTTCGTTACGGTAGTTCATGGTCAGGTAAGGATTGTCCCATTCGCCCAGCACGCCCAGGCGGATGAAGTCCTTCTTCTGGCGTTCGACCTGCTCGTGCGCATAGGCGCGGGCCTTGGTCAGCACGTCGGCGGTCGGCAGGTTCTTGCCGAACAGTTTTTCGATCTGGATCTCGATCGGCATGCCGTGGCAATCCCAGCCCGGCACGTAAGGCGCGTCGAAGCCGGCCAGGGTGCGCGACTTGACCACGATGTCCTTCAGGATCTTGTTGACGGCGTGGCCGATGTGGATGTCGCCATTGGCGTATGGCGGACCGTCATGCAGCACGAACTTCGGGCGGCCCTTGGCGGCCTTGCGTACGCGTTCGTAGATCTTCTTGTCCTGCCATTGCTTGACCCAGCCCGGCTCGCGCTTGGCCAGGTCGCCGCGCATCGGGAATGGGGTTTCGGTCATATTGACCGGGTACTTGCTCTCTTGTTTCTTCGGTTTGTTGTCAGACATGATAAATGCAATAAGTTTGTGTTTCGGTAGGCGCTTGCGGAGTTGGGCAGCGTCTAAATTCGGTCAGTGACGGAGTTGGCGGCGAAGAAGGCGCGCGCTTGGTCGGCGTCGCGCTCGATGGCTTTGACCAGGGTAGGCAGGTCAATGAACTTTTCTTCGTCACGTATCTTGTGCAGGAATTCGACGCGCACCACCTTGCCATAGCAGTTCCGGGCGAAATCGAAGACGTGAACTTCCAGCAGCACGCGGCCGGCGTCTTCCACTGTCGGGCGCACGCCCAGGCTGGCGACTGCGGGCAGCGGCTTGTCGCCCAGGCCGTGCACCTGCACGATGAAAATGCCGGACAGGGCAGGGCGGTGCGGCACGCGCAGGTTCAGCGTCGGGAAGCCGATATCGCGTCCCAGCTTGGCGCCATGGATCACGTGGCCGGAAATCGAATATGGATGGCCCAGCAGCGCCTGCGCCTGCGGGAAATCGCCTTCGGACAGTGCGCTGCGCACGGCGGAGGAGGAAATGCGGGTTTCGCCATTGCGCACGGTCGGCAGCACCTCGACCTCGAAGCCGTACTGCTTGCCCGCTTCGGCCAGCAGGGCGACATTGCCGGCGCGCTTGGCGCCGTAGCAGAAATCGTCGCCCACCATCAGCCATTTCACGTGCAGGCCTTCGACCAGCACTTTCTCGACAAAGGATTGCGGCGACTGGCCGGCAAAGGCATCGCAGAAGTGTTCGACGATCACGCGGTCGACGCCATTGTTTTCCAGCGCCTGCAGCTTGTCGCGCAGGTTGGCGATGCGCGGCGGCGCTTTCGACATATCGCCCATCTTGTGGGCGAAGAACTCGCGCGGATGCGGCTCAAAGGTCATCACGGCCGATTCCAGACCGAGGCGATCGGCGGCCGCGCGCACGCGCGCCAGCAACGCCTGGTGGCCGCGGTGGACACCGTCGAAGTTGCCGATCGTCAGGGCGCAGGGCGCACGCGCCGCTGCATTGGGAAGTCCGCGAAATACCTTCATGCTTCTGTTGTTGGGCGTAAATGCTTGATTATACGAGATGAAAGCAAAAAAGCGCTGCCTG
>JBCNOX010000701.1:0-2614 GCA_039593645.1 Pseudoduganella sp. | reverse complement strand
ATCAGCCCCCTGCTATAATCAACCGATTATGTCCCCAGCCCGGCCTCTAGGCGCCGTCCGGGCGGGAAAAGGCGCCCAGGAAACGGTCGACGAATGAACGCATCCTACGATTCGAGCAACATCAAGGTTCTGAAAGGTCTGGAAGCGGTGCGCAAGCGCCCCGGCATGTACATCGGCGATACCGATGATGGCACCGGCCTGCACCACATGGTGTTCGAAGTCGTCGACAACTCGATCGACGAAGCTCTTGCTGGCTACTGTGACCACGTAACAGTCACCATCCTCGACGACGGCTCGGTCAGCGTCACCGACAACGGCCGTGGCATTCCCGTCGACATCCACCCGGAAGAGGGTCGGTCCACCGCGGAAGTGGTGATGACCGTGCTTCACGCGGGCGGCAAGTTCGACGCCAATTCCTACAAGGTGTCCGGCGGCCTGCACGGCGTGGGCGTGTCCGTGGTGAACGCGCTCAGCTCGCACCTGTGGCTGACCATCTACCGCGAGGGCAAGGAGTATGAGCAGGAATACGCCCACGGCGAGCCGCTGTACCCGATCAAGGAAGTTGGGAGTTCCACCAAGCGCGGCACCACCGTGCGCTTCCTGCCCAGCACCGGCACCTTCACCAACGTCGAATTCCATTACGACATCCTGGCCAAGCGCTTGCGCGAACTGGCGTTCCTCAATTCGGGCGTCACCATCGACCTGAAGGACGAACGCGGGGAAGGGCGCAGCGATCGCTTTGCCTACGAAGGCGGCATCCGCTCCTTCGTGCAGCACCTGGCCCAGCTCAAGACCGCGCTGCATCCCAATGTGATCAGCCTGTCTGCGCAGCAGGAAGGCATCTCGGTCGAACTGGCGATGCAATGGACCGATGCGTACCAGGAAACGATGTACTGCTTCACCAACAACATTCCGCAGCGCGACGGCGGCACTCACCTCACGGGCTTCCGTGCGGCGCTGACACGTTCGTTGCAGAGCTACATCGAAAAGGAAGGCCTGGCCAAGAACGCCAAGGTCACGCTGTCGGGCGATGACATGCGCGAAGGCATGATCGCCGTGCTCTCGGTGAAGGTGCCTGACCCGAAGTTCTCCTCGCAGACCAAGGACAAGCTGGTTTCTTCCGAGGTGAAGACCGCGGTGGAGCAGGCCGTCAACGAGAAGCTCGGTGAATTCCTGCTCGAACACCCGAACGAGGCCAAGGCCATCGCTTCCAAGGTAGTCGACGCTGCGCGTGCCCGCGAAGCCGCCCGCAAGGCCCGCGAGATGACTCGCCGCAAGGGCGCGCTGGACATCGCCGGTCTGCCGGGCAAGCTGGCCGATTGCCAGGAGAAGGATCCGGCGCTGTGCGAACTGTTCCTGGTCGAGGGTGACTCCGCAGGCGGCTCGGCCAAGCAGGGCCGCAACCGCAAGACGCAGGCCGTGCTGCCGTTGAAGGGCAAGATCCTCAACGTGGAGAAGGCCCGCTTCGACAAGATGCTGTCCTCCGCCGAAGTCGGCACGCTGATCACTGCGCTGGGCACCGGCATCGGCAAGGAGGAATACAACCCGGACAAGCTGCGCTACCACCGCATCGTCATCATGACCGACGCGGACGTGGACGGCTCGCACATCCGCACGCTGCTCCTGACGTTCTTCTACCGCCAAATGCCCGAGCTGATCGAGCGCGGCCACGTCTACATCGGCCTGCCGCCGCTCTACAAGATCAAGCAGGGCAAGAACGAGATGTACATGAAGGATGACGCGGCCTTGAACGGCTACCTCGTCTCCACCGCCGTGGACGGCGCCGAACTGCAGTACGCCGCCGACGCGCCGGGCATCAGCGGCGAAGCGCTGGAAAAGCTGTTGCGCGATTACCAGTCCGCCCTGGACCAGATCGAACGCCTCGGCCATCGCTTCGATGCCACCGTGCTCACCGCACTGCTCGAGCACACGGCCATCGAACCCGCGCTGTGGAGCGATGCCGCGGCCATGCAGAGCTGGCTGAAGGCCGTGGAGGGCCGTCTGGCCGCCAGCGGCCTCGGCAAGCCGCGCTACAAGCTGGCACTGCGACCGGCCGTGGACGAACAGCCGGCCGCCATCGAAGTGGTGCGCGACCAGCACGGCCTTAGCCACACCTGGCTGTTACCGCAGCCGTTCTTCAGCAGCGCGGAATTCCGCCCGGTGCTGCACGCCAGCCAGCAGCTGGCCGGCCTCGTCCAGGCTGACGCCGTGGTTCGCCGCGGCAACGGTTCGCGTGGCGTGCAGAGCTTTGCCGAGGCCCGCCACTGGCTGCTGGAAGAGGGCAAGAAGGGCCGCACCATCCAGCGCTTCAAGGGTCTGGGCGAAATGAATCCGGAGCAGCTGTGGGAAACCACCGTGAATCCGGAAACGCGTCGCATGCTTCAGGTGGGCATCGAAGACGCCTTCGCGGCCGACCAGATGTTCTCCATGCTGATGGGCGAGGCGGTGGAGCCGCGCCGCGACTTCATCGAAGCCAACGCGCTGAAGGTCGCCAACCTGGATATCTGACGGCCAGGGCTGTGGCTGTGCGAGACGTCTTCGCATCGCCACAGCCCTTTTTTCTCACGGCATGTACTAACGCATTAGTACATTAACTAAAGTCAGGAAAACGGCG
>JBCNOX010000700.1:0-2616 GCA_039593645.1 Pseudoduganella sp. | reverse complement strand
GCTTGTTGATCATGGCCGCCAGGTCGCTGGCGATGGCGTAGCGCACCGGCACCACGTCCAGGTCGGCCGAGGACGGCGCGTCGAGCGAGGCCACGATCTTGGCCAGGCGCTTCAGGTTGTCCGAGTAATCGGTGATGACCAGGGTGTTGTTGCCCGGGTTGGCGTTGATGGTGTTGTTCGGCGTGATCAGGGGACGCAGCACGGTCACCAGGTTGGCCGAGTTCTCGTGGTTCAGGTGGAACACCTGGGTCACGATCTGGTCGCCCTGCGGGCTTTTCTGGCCGCCGATCACGGTCGGCGAAGCCTGCAGCTTGGCTTCCGCTTCCGGCACCACCTTGGCGTAGCCGTCGCCGCTGACGATGGCATAGCCTTGCAGGCGCAGCGCGGAGGCCAGCAGCTGGAAGGCCTGCGACTTGGTGATCGATTTTTCCGACACCAGGGTCAGCGTGCCTTTGACGCGCGGGTCGATCAGGAAGGTGATGTTGGTGTAATGGCCGACGGCCTTGATCACCGATTCGATGTCAGCGCCGACAAAATTCAGCGCCGCTTCGTCATTGGGCTGGGCCCAGGCCGTTACCGGAGCGGCGGCAGGCGCCAGCGCACAGCACAGCAGCGCGGCGGCGCTCAGTCGGCGCAGTGCCGGGAAGGGGGTTGGGCTTGCAGTGTGTGTTTTCATTATCGGAACTCTAGTGCAATGACGTTTTTAACGCTGTTTGGCTTACGCTGGCCCAGCATGCTTAACAAGCCGCCAAGCTGGTCTTCAAATCCGGTTGCCGCTTCCGCCTGGCCGGAAAACTGCAGCCGGCCATGCTCGAATTTTCCTGCGCCGCTTAACAGCAGCGGCCCGCGCTGCGAATTCAGCGCCAGCGCGGCTTGCTGGCCTTGCCAGTCGAAGGCCAGCTGGTAGCTGCCCAGCGGCTTCACCGGCGTCAGGCGCGACGACATGTCCTGCATTTCCAGCGTGGTGCGGCCGTTCAGCGACACCGCCTGGCCTTCGCGCACCAGCTGCAGCGCAGACCAGGTCAATTTCATGCGGCCGCTGGGCGCCAGCGTGTTCAATGGCGCGCCCAGGCCGGCCAGGCCGTCGGCCGGCAGCATCAGGGCCGCCGGGCTGACTTCCCAGCTGCTCCAGCTGCCGCGCAGCGAGACCGGCTGCGTCAGCGCGTCCGGGTTCTCCAGCTGCACGTCGACGCTGCCGAACAGCACCAGCGGCGACAGGCGCCAGCTGAAGCGTCCCGGCAGCAGCGGCGTGACCGCGCCATCCTTGCTGGCGGCGCCGCCGACGAAGGCGGAACCGCGCCACAGGGTACCCTGCGCATCGCCCAGGGTCAAACGGCCGCCGCTCTGGCTTTCCACCAGTTGCCCCATCCAGCTGGCCGGCAGGAAGGCCAGCACCGTCAGGCCTGCGCTGAGCACAATCGCCAGCAACCACAACACTGCGCGCTTCATCGTGCGGACGACTCCTGGCGCAGCGTCAGGTTGGCATCGACCTGGCCGGCCGGGCCTTGCTGCGTCACGCTGCCTTCCTGCACCGACACGCGCTGTTCGCGGCGCATCGCATCGAGCCAGGTCACCAGGCCGGCAAACGGTACACCCTTGAATTCCACTTTAATGTAATCGCCCGTGACTGCCAGGTTTTGCGTGGTCAGGCCCGCCGCCTGCAGCCGCGCCGCCACACCGTCCTTGCTCAGGGGCTGCGGCTGCACCGGCGGCTGGGCGGCCAGCTGGGTCGCTTCGCCTGCCAGCGCCTGCAATTCCGCCAGCTGCTGGTTCTTCAGCGGCAGCTCTTGTTCCAGCCTGGCGCGCCCGCTCAGGGCCGGGTCGACCAGCACGCCCCACACCAGGCCGAGGGCGACCACGATGCCGCCGATGGCCAGCATGCGCTGTTCCTGTTCGTTGCGCGCGTCCCACCAGGTGGCGGCAGCGGCGCGGTAGCCGTTGATTTTGTCGCTCAGGCTCGCCATCACTTGCCCCCTGCTTTCACCAGCCACACGCCGGGGCCGCTTTCGGTGGCGCTGAACTTGCGCTGGGCCAGCGCGGCCTGCACCTGCGCCAGCGCGTTGGCGTCAACGCTGTTCGGCTTGAACTTGACCGTCATGCTGCGTTCCTTGTATTCGATGCCGGCCACCGCCTCGCGGTTCGGCAGCGCTGCCAGCGCTTCGCCCAGCACCGCGCTCATATTGGTGAATTCGTCGGCAGTGCCGCCGCCAGTGCTGGCGCGCGCCACCGAGATATTGCGGCGCATTTGCTCCACCGGGTCGCCGATCATCGGCTGGTTCGGGTAAGCGGAACGGAATACCTGCGTCATGCTCTGGCGCACGGCGGCCTCTTCGCGCTTGAGGAGCATCCACTCCCAGTTCAGGCCGACGATATTGACCAGCACCGCCACGACGGCGATGCGCAGCGGCCATTTCCAGCGCGCCCAGGCACGGGCGTTGGCGCCGCTGACGGCACCCAGGCCGGCAGCCAGGTCGAACGGCACCGCCTTGGCGGCGGCGATGCGGTGCACCCAGTTGTCTTCTTCCAGCGTGATGCCGGGCACATTGGCTGCCAATGCGGCGTATTCGGCACGCTGGGCCGGCGCCACGTACAGCGTGACCGGCGCTTCGCCGGCCA
>JBCNOX010000070.1:0-14248 GCA_039593645.1 Pseudoduganella sp. | reverse complement strand
CGCCTTCGCAGGAGGCATCCTTTCCAGCGCCGCGCCCTACCTGGTCTACCTGGGCGCCAGGCGCTGGCTCGACCTGCAAGGCTCGCTGGCCAACCTGGCCGCCTGGCAGATGCTGGCCTGCGCTGTCGCCTACTCCCTGGCCAGCCCCTTCCTGCACCATATCTGGTTTGCCCTCTACGAGGGACGCGACAATCTGCTGGGCAGCTTTGCCGTCATGGCGCTGGGCGACCTGGCGGGCACCGTGCTCCTGCTATTTTTTACCAAATGGGTAATGCGCCTGTCCAAGCCGCGCAATTAACGGTTACACTCGCTGCCCCGCAGCAGCACTTCCTGATCTCGCATGCATGCAATAAAAGACCAATACCGCCTGGCCGGCATCGCCGTGGCTCTTCTCCATGCGCCAGCCGTGCAGGCGCAGGCTGGTGCCGGCGAAGTGCCGGTGGTCCCCGAAGTCGTCATCAGCGGCAGCAGCCCCCCGCAGCAAGATGCCGTGCGCGCCAAGCTTGACTACAACGGCATTGCCGACGCGGCCGGTACTGTTGACGCTCAAGCCTTGCCTTCTACTACACCGCTCGACCTGCTGCGCCGGCTGCCAGGGGTCGCCGTGCTGCCGGCACAGGATAACGAACGCCCGCGCGACGAAGCCGCCGCGCCAGTCATACGCGGCCTGGGCGCCGCCTACAATCCGGTCACCATCGATGGCATTCCGGTTGCGTCGCCCGGCATCGCCAACAGCAATGGCTCGGCCAGCCGCGGTGCGCGTCTCAACCTGCTGCCGTCGTCGATGATCGGCGAGATAATCGTATCGAAGACCTTTCTTCCCGATCAGGACGCGCACGGCATCGGCGGCGCTATCGACCTGCGCACGCGCAGCGCCTTCGCACACGCCGGCAAGGACTTCTTTGCGCTGGACGCGGCCATCGGCAAGCCGGACGACAGCTCCGGGCCGCGCCGACGCGAACGCCTTGGCCAGCGCCTGGCGGCCACCGGCAGCACGACGTTCGGCCCGCAACAGCAGTATGGCCTTGTGGTATCCGCCAGCTACCAGGCGGCCGACAGCACTGCCGATGCGCATATGACGACCGACAGTACCAGCGAAAGCTTTTACAATGCTGCCGGCATCCTGCAGAGTGGAGCGAACCAGGGCAACGGCTTCGCGGTGCCGCAGCAGGACAAGTACTGGTATTCCCAGAATCGGCGCTCGCGCTACGGGCTCACCGCCAAGCTTGAGGCCCGGCTCTCCGCCACACTGCATGCCTTCGTCACTGGCGGACGCTACGTCACGCACGACACGATGGAGCGCAATGAACTGATCATCGACCCGCGCAACCGCTCCAGGGTGCTGGACCAGTCGGCGACCTCGGGCCGCTACGCTGCCGGCGACGTCGAAATAGGCTACTCGCGGCAGGCAGCCAGCACTGCAACCAGTCTGCTGCAAGCCGGCACGGATTGGGAGGTAGCTCCAAACCAGGTGGCAAGCCTGCGGACCGGCGTTTCGCGCGCGTCTTACCGCGAACCTATCCTGATGGTCAAATATTCGAGCGGAAGCCGCAACAGCGCCCCGGGCACCGGCGACACCTCGCCTAGCCCGACGCCGGATTTCGCGATCAATTACGACACGCAAGCGTTCGACCACTCATTCAATATTTCGCCGTCCGCCTACTACAAGCTGGAAAACTACAGGCTCAATTACTACCGCCCCGATTCCGGCTTCCAGCGCAACGCCGGCAACGAGATCCAATTCCTGCGGCTGGACTTCCGCAACAACAGCGATGACCCGGGTTGGGGCTTTTCCGCCGGCGCCAGCTTCACGCGCGACGCGTCTTCCTACAGCCTTGTGCGCACGCAGTATTCGCCCAACACCAGCGCGAAACAGGGCACGCTGGCGGACGTGCTCGGGCCAACCGGGCCAAAGCTGAAGTACAACCAGTCCAGCCTGGACATGCTGGCCATCGACCCGCAGCGCGCTGCCGTCTACGTTGAGTCCCTGCGTGCCGCCGGTGGCCTCAACGCCGTCGACCAGTCAGCCCTGAGCAACCAGGACAATTACGAACACACGGAACGCATTGCCGGCGCCTATGGCATGCTTGCCTACGCAGCCTCCGGGTGGAAGACCCGCTTTGGCGTGCACCTCGATTCGACGCGCCAGGCGACCCTTGGCCGCGCGCGCGTAGCAGGCAAGTGGACCGATCTGCCGACGTCATCGCGCTACCATTTCGCCCTGCCCTCCGCCCTGGCCACCTACCAATGGTCGCCTGCCATCGATGTGCGCATGGGCGCCAGCCAGACCATCGGACGCCCTGCCTACGACTCCTATGCAGCGCGCAGTTCAATCGACTTCCAGAACCCCGGTGAGCGCGGCAATGCCGGCGCGACCGGCGTCACCGTCATGGCCGGCAATCCCGACATCAAGCCACGCCTGTCTACCAATACCGACCTTGCCATCAACTGGAAGCTGTCGAGCCAGGCCGACGGCCTGCTGTCGGCTGCCGTGTTCAACAAGGACATCAAGGACGAAATCTTCAACTCTTCCACGCTCGGTTATACCTATGAAGGCGTCAACTACACGCATGCTGTTGTGACGAAGCCGGTCAATGCCGCATCGGCCTCGGTAAGAGGACTGGAGATCAGCACGGTAGTGAATTCGCTGGCGTGGTTGCACCCGATAGTGCGGGACTTTGGCTTCAGCGCCAACTGGACCTTGCTGAAGGGCCGCATGGAAGTGCTGAAATCGGACAAGCAGACCCGCGCCGTCGGTCACCTGGCCGGACAGCCCGGCCAGATGCGCAACCTGTCAGTCTTCTACAGCAACAGCGCACTGGAGCTGCGCGCCGCCTACAACTACCAGGGCCAGGCCTTGCGGGCGGTGGTGCCGGACATCGAATGGCAAGACCTGTACTGGGCGCCCCGCCACCAGGTCGACCTGCAGGCGAGCTACAGGCTGCAGCCCGGCCTGACGCTGGTAGCGCAAGTGCAGAACCTGACCGGTGAGCGCCTGACAAGCACCGTGGGTGCTTCCGGCAAACTGCTGAAAGACAGCCACTCGATCCCAACCGTCTACTGGTTCGGCCTGCGCTACACGCTCTAGAACAGCGCCTGCTGCGCCGTGGTCAGCGCCGCGAAGCTGTCATGCAGCGGCAGCAGGATCGCATCGGCAATCGGCTGCAGCTGCTTGTCGAGATAGTGCTGGTAATCGATCGGTGAGCGCTGAACCTCGAGCGGTTCCGGGCCGCTGGTGGTGATCACATAGCTGATACGCCCGCCATTCTGATAGCGCAACGGGCGGCCCTGCGCCTTGTTGAAATCATCGGCCAGGCGCGCGGCGCGTACCTGCGGCGGCACGTTGACCTGGTATTCGTCCAGGCGATGGCGCAGGCGTTTGCGGTACACCAGCAATTCGTCGTGTTCCCCGGACAGCGTCTTGCGCGCGTACTCGCGCACGAAGTCCTGGTACGGCTCATTGCGGAAGATGCGGGCAAACAGGCCTTGCTGGAACTGCTGCGCCAGCGGGGTCCAGTCGCTGCGCGCCACTTCCAGGCCCCGGTAGATGATGTCGCCGTCGCTGGTCAGGCCGGCGTAGCGCTTCTTGCTGCCCATGTCCGTGCCGCGGATGGTCGGCATGAAGAACTTCCGGTAGTAGGTATCGAACTCGATCTCCAGGTAGCTCTCCAGCTTGTACTTCCTGTGCAGGCGGTCCTTCCACCATTTGTTGATCTTGGCGACCAGGGCACGCGCAATGGCCAGCGCTTCCTCCGTTTCGTGCGGCCGCTTGAGCCAGATGAAGATGGAATCGGTATCGCCGTAAATCGCTTCATAGCCCTCCTTCTCCACCAGTTCGCGCGTGAGCTTGAGCAGTTCATGTCCTCGCAGCGTGACGGAGGAAATCAGTTGAGGGTGATAAAAGCGGCAATCGGTCGAGCCCAGGACGCCGACAAAGGAATTCATCAGCAACTTGAGCGCGGTCGACAGCGCATCGTTCTTGTCCCGCTTGGCGGCATCGCGCCCTTGCCATAGCTGGGTGGTGATGGCTGGCAGGCAGTGGCGCGTGCGCGAGAAATGCGCGCCGCGCATGCCGGGCACCGTATCGCCGCCAGCTTCCGCCTCCGCCTCGCCTTCCACCAGGCCGACCGGATCGACCAGGAAGGAGCGGATGATTGAGGGATACAGGCTTTTGAAGTCGAGCACCACCACCGAGTCGTACAGGCCAGGGCGCGAATCCATCACGAAACCGCCGGGCGAGGCCACGGCCGGAATTTCGCCCACGTTCGGCGCCACATAGCCTTCGCGATGCATGCGCGGCAGGTACTGGTGGCTGAAAGCGGCAATCGAGCCACCCATATGGTCCGGCACCAGGCCGGTCACATGTGAACGCTCCAGGATGAAGTCCATCACGCGCGTCTTCTCGAAGATGCGCGTCACCAGCTCGCAGTCTTTCAGGTTGTAGGTCGCCAGCGCCGGCTTGTCTTCGCGGAAGCGGCGCTCAATCTCGGCCATTTTGTCGTAGTCGCTGCCGATATCCTTGCCCTCCCCCAGCAAGGCTTGCGACACGCTCTCCAGGCTGAAGGACGGGAAGCTCCACGACGCGGCGCGCAGGGCTTCGATGCCGTCGATGGCGACGCGGCCCGGGATGGTGGCGAAGGCATAGCCCTCGCGCGCCTGGTGGGTGCGCCATTCGACCGGCCGGCCTTCGCGGCCAAGCAGCAATGGCACCTTGTACTTCTCGGCGTTCTTCTGCAGCGTTTGCAGGTCGAACTGCACCACGCTCCAGCCGATGATGGCATCCGGGTCGTGCACGCGGAACCACTCGTTGAGTTTTTCGATCACGCGGCGCGGCGTCGAGCAGTATTCGAGGTCGAAATCCACTTCGGGCGCGGTATCCGGTTGCTCGCCCAGCATATACACCTGGCGCTGGCCGCAGCCTTCCAGGGCGATCGAGTACAGGTCGCCGAAGGCGCTGGTCTCGATATCGAGTGAGACCATGCGCAGGCGCGGGCGGTATTCGGGCGCCGGCCGCAGCTTGCCACCGTCGAAATCGACGCCGGCGGTGATGAAGCGCTCCATCAGGTAGCGTTCCGGCGGTTTGATGTCCGCCTCGTACAGGCGGATGCCGCGCTCACCGAGCTTGCGCTCCAGCGCCAGCAACTGCTTGTAATGGCTGGCGTAGATGCCGACCACCGGTTCGCGCTGGAAGGTCTTGAGCGCCACGTCGCGCACATCGATGCCCGGCATGTCGGCCACCAGGGTGGCAATGGTGTCGCGCAGCGAAGCCTCGGCGAAAGCCACCGAAGCTTGTGATGTCAGCAAGATTTTGCGGGGGCCATCGTCGGTCGCGAGCCAGAACTCGATTTCCGTGCCATCGCGGGCGTCGCGCCAGGCGCGTGTGAGGATAAAACCAGGCATGCGCACGATTATACTGTATGGATACACAGCAAACTTGCATCACATTATAAACATTGCTAGAATAGTATGTTGCCTTGCGTCAAGTGCAGGCAACCTAACTAGAAATAGGACTATTTTTATGATCAAGCAAATCACCGCTGCCACTCTGCTGGCAGTTGCATCCTTCGCTGCTTCCGCAGCTGAACCATCGTTCTACGTCGGTGGCGACGTAGGTTCCAGCAAGCACGAAGACCTGGACGGCCGCAAAGCCTCCTACGGCATCTTCGCCGGCTACCAGTTCGACGAGAACTTCTCCGTTGAAGCTGGCTACCGCAACCTGGGCAAGTGGGACATCCTGGGCGTCGACCTGAAAACCAACCAACTGGCACTGTCCGTAATCGGCTCCGTACCTGTGGCTGACCAAGTTGCCGTGTACGGCCGCCTGGGCTACAACCGCGTTGAAGCCAAGGCCCTGGGTGAAAAAGAGCACGAAAACAAAGCGCTGTTCGGCGTTGGCGTGAGCTACCAGTTCACCAAAGAAATCAGCGGCCGTGTTGAATGGCAGCGTCCAATCAGCGGCTCGAACAACATCAGCGCTGGTGTGGCTTACCACTTCTAAGCTGTTGCTTTGCAAAGAAAGCCGCCGGACCTCCGGCGGCTTTTTTTATTGCGGCTGCAGTGAAGCCAGGGCGGCTTCCAACACTTCGTCGCGACCGGCGCGCACGCCTTCGACCGTTTGCCTGACCAGGTGCTGCGGCTGCACGCCTACGCCAACGAAGGCGCGGCCGTCCGGATAGGTATCCTGCTTGGTGCAGATGCGCGCCTTGCCGCCGCCCGGCAGATTGATAAACAGCGGCTGTCCAGTGCTGCCGCCAGTAGCTTCGCCCACCAGGGTGCCGCGCTGCATCACGTCAAATGCGACGGCAAAATCCTCGGCCGCCGAGAAGGTGGCAGCGCTGGTCAGCACCAGCACCGGCTTCTTGTACTGGCGCTTGGGGTCGGGCTGCACTGCATCGGGCGCCTCCGCGTACATCGGCTGCGCCTTGTCCCAGGCACGCCAGGCCGGCTTGTATTCGCGGGTGGCCCAGCGGCTGGTCAGGAAAGCCTTGTCATCCAGCGTAGACAGGATCTTGTAACCCACGCCCGAATTGCCGCCGCCATTGCGGCGAATATCAATCACCAGCGCCGAAGACTTGGCGATTTCGTCGAAAGCGGCCATCCAGGCGTCTGCCGCGCTGTCGTCGTCAAAGCTGTTCAGCGAGACGTATGCCACGTCGCCCGGCAGCATGCTGAATTCAAACGAGGGAGAGCTGACCGTGGCGGCCTTGCGGGCTTCCCGCCCCACGCGCCCAACCTGCTGGTCGAATTGCTTGCCTGCTGCGTCGCGGAAGGTCACGCGCGCTGCCGAGCCAACGGCGCCGCGCAGGAACTGGGTACCGAAGGTGCGCAGCGCTTCGTCCTGCGGTGTGGAGGCGCTCACATACGGCGCTACCTCGCGAGCTGCGTAAGCCTTCACTTCGGCGCCATCCACCGCCACCACTTCCAGGCCGGGCATAATGCCTTTGGCGCGCAGGCCGGGATCGAGCACCTCGGTCACGATGACACGGCCTTCGATCGGGCGGGTCACCAGCAGTGGCAGGCCGCCCATGCGGTCGGACAGCTCGCTTGGCGGCATGACGTTGGTGTGGCCGTCTTTCAGCTTGGCCACCAGTTCCATGAGGACGCGGTAATATTCTTCGGTGCTGCGAGTGGCGCGCACACGCGGCAGGGTTTCCAGGTACAGCTTGTCCCAATCCAGTTTCTCGAGGGTGGCAGTATCGACGAAGTTGTACTTCACCTCCGACCATAGCTTGGACAGGCCGGCGATCTTCTCATCTTCGCTGATGTTTTCCTTATAAGATCCTGCCAGCGCTGCGGTTTCCCACTGCATGGCAGGCTGCTGCTGCGCCATCGCGCCGGTGGCCGCAAAGGCCAGGACCAGCGCCGCTACATGGCTTTTTGCCATTTTGTCTCCTGAATTAGCTGAATGGCCGTCATTCTAGAGTCCCTGCGGCTCCGGCGCTACCCTGTTACAAGCCTGATACTTTTCGTAGAGAGGGCGGCTGTTAGAATCCACCCTCGAAGTTCCTCATTTCCCTTTCGAGACCATGCGACAATTTGCTCTTCCCATGCTGGCGGCCTTGCTGGCAGCCCCCGCATTTGCCACCACCCCAACCCCTATTACCCTCGACCAGGCCATGTCCCACCCGGACTGGATCGGCACGCCCGTGGAAACCGCGTGGTGGAGCTGGGACGGGAAGCAGATCTTCTATAAACAAAAGCGCATCGGTTCGTCGCTGCGCGACACCTTCCAGGCCGGCGACAAGCCACGCCTGGTGGCGGACTCCGAGCTGTCGAAGCAGGACAGCCCGAACATGGTGTTCAATCGCGAACGCTCGCGCGCCATCGTGCTGCGCAACGGCGACCTGTTCGAGCGCGACCTGAAATCGGGCGCCCTGGTGCAGATCACGCGCGGCACCGCCAACGCCTCATCGCCGCAGTATTCTGCCGATGGCCGCAGCGTGCAGTTCAAGGTCGGCAACGACTGGTTCAGCTGGAACCGCGCCGAGCGCCTGGTTTCCCCTGTCGCCTTGCCGCGCGCAGCAAAAGACCCGGCTGCCGCTCCCGATGAAGATTACCTGCGCGAGATGCAGCTGCGCCTGATCACCACCCTCAAGCGCCAGAAGGACGAGCGCGACGAGACCCGCGCCCGGGCCAAGGAAGAACGCGCCGCCGATGCCACCCGCGCCCCGGCGCCTCTCTACTTCGGCGAGAAAGTCTCCATTGACGCTTCTTCCCTGTCACCGGATGGCCGCTGGCTGATCGTTGCCACTTCGCCTAAAAGCAGCGAGAACGGGCGTGTCGGCAAGATGCCGCGCTACGTGACCGAATCGGGCTACGAAGAATTCGACGACCAGCGCACCCGCGTAGGCCGCAACCTGCCGCTGGCGCAGGCGCTGAAACTGGTCGATCTGCGCACCGGCGCCATCAAGGACCTGCCCTTCGATTCCCTGCCCGGCATCGCCACCGACCCGCTGGCCAGCCTGCGCGAGGCAGCCAAGCAGCCGGCACTGAAAGGCAACCGTGCCACCCGCCTGGAAGCCGACGAAGGCGACGGCATCGCCTGGAGCGACAACGGCGCCAAGGTTGCCGTCATGCTGCGCACCGTGGACAACAAGGACCGCTGGCTGGCCGGCGTCGACCTGGAAGGCGCCAAGCTGAAGTCCCTGCACCGCCTTACCGACAACGCCTGGATCAACTACAGCTACAACGACTTTGGCTGGCTGCCCGACAACAGCACGCTGTGGTTCATGTCCGAGGAAAGCGGCTACGCCCACCTGTACACCCTGGGCGCGGACGGCAAGCAGCGCGCCCTGACCAGCGGCAAATGGGAAGCCTCCAATATCAAGTGGAACGCCGACGGCACCCTGGCTTATATGCTTTGCAACCGCCGCACGCCGGGCGAGTACGAAGTGTGCGCCGCCTCTGCCAAGGACGGCAGCGTGCGCGAAGTCACCCAGCTCAATGGCGGCGTCGAGCAGTTCAAGCTTTCGCCGGACGAGCGCAAACTGCTGGTGCATTATTCCTCTGCCTACGTGCCGGCGCAGCTGGCGACCGTGCCGGCCGCCGGCGGCCCCGCCACCAGGCTGACCGATACCCGCAGCGCGGAATACAAGGCGCGCCAATGGATCCAGCCGCAGATGGTTGCCGTGCCTTCCACTCACGGCGCCGGCCAGCCGATCTGGTCCAAGCTGTATCGCCCTGCCACCCTGGAACCGGGCAAGAAGTACCCAATCGTGATGTTCGTGCACGGTGCAGGCTACCTGCAGAACACGCACAATCGCTTCCCGAACTACTTCCGCGAGCAGATGTTCCACAACCTGCTGGTCGAAAAAGGCTATATCGTGCTCGATATGGACTACCGCGCATCCAAGGGCTATGGCCGCGATTGGCGCACGGCGATCTACCGCCAGATGGGCCATCCTGAGCTGGATGATTATGTGGACGGCGCCAAATGGCTGGCCGCCAACCACCAGGGCGACATCGACAAGGTAGGAATCTACGGCGGCAGCTACGGCGGCTTCATGACCTTCATGGCCCTGCTGCGAGAGCCGGAACTGTTCAAGGCCGGCGCCGCACTGCGCCCGGTGACCGACTGGACCACCTATAACCACGGCTACACCGCCAACATCCTGAACACGCCGGACATCGATCCCGAGGCTTACCGCAAATCGTCGCCAATCGAATACGCGGACAAGCTGAAAGGCCACCTGCTGATTGCCCACGGCATGGTGGACGACAATGTGTTCTTCCAGGATTCGGTGCGCATGGCGCAGCGCTTCATCGAGCTGAAAAAGGACAACTGGGAACTGGCGGCATACCCGCTGGAACGCCACGCCTACGTTCAGCCTGAGAGCTGGTACGACCAGTACCGCCGCATCTACAAGCTGTTCGAAAGCACCCTCAAGTAGGCTTGGCCACGCTGCTTGGCAGCGTCTGGAAATCGTCTGTCTGATACAGCGAATGCCAGGCTGCCAGCAGCGCCGGCGGCGGCGTGACCAGCTTGCGCGCCGTCAGGTCCAGCCAGCCGCCCGAGCTGTTGATCCGGGCGGACAGCTTGCCATCGCTGCGATACACATCGCTGCGCAGCATCCAGCGGCTGCCATCCTGCGACATGCCGGCCAGCGCCAGCGTCACGGTGATGGTATCCATCAGCAGCACTTCCTTGAAATACGCGATATCATCCTTCATCACGACAGGACCGATATTCAGGCGCTTGAATTCCGCCATCGGGAATCCATTCTCGCCCAGGAACATCATGCGGATATCGCCGGCCTTGTTCAGGTAAGCCGTGTTGGCCATATGGCTGTTGAAATCCATATCGCCCCAGCCGGCCAGCATCTTGCGCTCAAACATTGCTATTCCCTTTATTCGGCTGCGAGGAAGTCCAGCAAAGTCAGGGCCACGATCTTGGTCGCCTTGCGCAAGTCTTCCAGCAGCAGTTTTTCATCCGCCTTCTTGGCATTCGATTCGGGCACGCTGCGCGGCCCAGCGCCATATAGTACTGCGGGAACGCCTTGTTCGCCGTACAGGCGCGCATCGGCGTACAACGGGGTGCCGACGGCCGGGATATCCTCGCCCAGCACTTCACGCGCGTTCTTCTGCAGATTGGCTACCAGCTGTTGGCCGGCCGGCAGCGGACGCAAGGCATGCGACAGCAGCAGGCGCTTGATTTCGAGACGGATGCCGGGCTCGCCCTGCACCGCTTCTTCGATCAATTTGCGCACCTGGGCTTCCACTACGACCGGGTCTTCTTCGGGAATCATGCGGCGGTCCATCTTCATCACAACCTTGCCCGGCACCACATTGGTGTTGGTACCACCGTCGATGCGGCCCACCAGCATGGTCGGGGAGTCGATGCCCGGCACGTTGGACTTGATCTTCTTCAGCTCCGGCAACTGGCCATAGATCGCATTGAGGATCCTGGTTGCGGCCTGCAACGCATCGTGGCCGGTTTCCGGCATGGCGCCGTGGCCGGACTTGCCGTGCACCGTGATTTCAAGCTGGAGGCAGGCATTGTGCGCGGTGACGATGTTGTAGCTGAAGCCCGCCGCAATCACGTAATCCGGCTTGGTCAGTTTTTCACGCAGCAGGAAGCCGGGACCGAGCAGGCCGCCAAATTCCTCGTCATAGGTGAAGTGCAGTTCGACACCACCTTTCAGCTTGACGCCCAGCGCTTCCAGCGCGCGCACGGCAAAGATGTAGGTGGCGAAGTCGCACTTCGACACCGCCGCGGCGCGGCCGTAGATGTAGCCGTTGTCGATGACGCCGCCGTAAGGCGGATAAGTCCAGCCCTCGCCCGGCGGCACCACGTCGCCGTGAGCGTTCAGCGCGATCGTGGGGCCGCCTGCCTGGTACGGGCGGCGGATGATCAGGTTGGTGATCGATTCCATGCCGTAGTCGCGCACTTCCTGCTCCGGCACGACGTGCTTTTCGGCGCTCCAGCCATAGGCCTTCACCAGTTCCGCCACGGTCTCCGCATGCGGCGTATTGTTGCCGGGTGGCGTATCGGTCGGCACGCGCAGCACTTGCTGCAGGAAGGCGACTTCCTCGTCGAAGTGAGCGTCGATCCATTGAGTGAGTTTGTCGTTCATTACTTTGCTCCTGCGGCGAACCAGGCGCCCAGTTCGGCGCGTTCCGCGTCTGTCATATTGGTCAGGTTACCGATCGGCATATCCTTCTGCTCCACCGCGCGCTTGTGGATCTGGGCCGCACGCTGGCGCACCTGGTCGGCCGTGTCGAACATCACGCCGGCCGGCGCGGTGGCGAAGCCCGGCTGCGTCGGCGTCGCCGAATGGCAGGCCAGGCAGCGCTGGTCGATGATGGCTTTTACTTTCGCGAACTGCGCGGCCGGATCGGCGGCAGGCTTCACGGCGGCCGGCCGGGACGGCGCAATCGCCACGGCGACCGCCAGCAACAGCAGCACGCCAATTACCGGATAGCGCCACTCGATGCGGCCCTTGTGGCGCAGATTGAAGAAGTGGCGGATGAACACGCCGGCCGCCATGATGAAGCCAAGCACCAGCCACGCGTACTTGTGCTGGTAAGTCATCGCATAGTGGTTGCTGATCATGATGAACAGCACCGGCAGCGTGAAATAGTTGTTATGCACGCTGCGCTGCTTTGCCTTGATGCCGTGAATTGGGTCCGGCAGGCTGCCCGCCTGCATCGCCTGCACCATCTTGCGCTGGCCGGGGATGATCAGCATCGCCACGTTGGCCACCATGATGGTGCCGATCATGGCGCCGATATGGATGAAGGCCGCGCGGCCGCTCAGCAGGTGCGTCAGCGCATAAGCCGCGCCAACCAGCAGCAGGAACACGACCAGGCCAAGCCACTTCTCGCTCTTGCCCAGCGGGGAGCGGCACAGCGCGTCGTACACCACCCATCCGGCGACCAGGAAACCGATGCCGATGCCGACTGCCTGCAGGCTCGAAAGGTCGGCCACCTGCTTGTCCACCATCATGGCCTGGGCATTGAAATAGTAGGCGATGGTCAGCAGCGCAATGCCGGACAGCCAGGTGCTATAAGCCTCCCATTTGAACCAGTGCAGCTCCTTCGGCAGTTCGGCCGGCGCCACCAGGTATTTTTGCGGGTTATAGAAACCGCCGCCATGCACCGCCCACAATTCGCCTGACACGCCCTTCTTCGCCAGGTCCGAGCCGGGAGCCGGCGGGCGGATCGAATTATCCAGCCAGACAAAATAGAACGAAGCACCGATCCACGCGATGCCTGTGATGATGTGCAGCCAGCGTACCAGCAGGTTCGCCCATTCCAGGCCATAGGGCAGCAGGTATTCCATGTAAATCCTTGAGTTGAAGAAGTGGCAATCTATCGAAGATACGTGTTTCCGACCCGCGCAACATGAAATATCTCATATATCAAAAATATTCCAGTTCGTATATGCATTCAAGGTATACGGCTGCGAGGTGCCGCGGAATCATGTCGAAATTCCTTACAGTGCGATTGCTAAAAGCCGACCGTTCAAGTTACCGGCCTTGCATAAACTATTGTTTACTAAGGGACTATGCAGAGCTGGCATGCCTGTTGCAAGTTAAACGACATACCCACCGCAGGTCTGGTTCTTGGCGACAAGTCCGACGGCCTCGACAAAACAGGAGACAAACCATGAAGCTCCTCCGCAAACTGCTCCCTTTGGCTACCGCAGCCAGCATGATGTTCGCAACTGGCGCTGCGCAAGCGGACGAGTTCACTCCGTTCGCGATTAAGGATGGCGCGGGCACAACGTTGGCGTCGAATGTCATCCGCCTGGACTGGTCCTCAAACGGCACCGGCCTGGCCCGCGGCATCGGCCCATTCGGCACACCGCTAACTCAGGGGCAAACCTTCGAATTCTTGTACCAGGCCACTTTGGTTGGCAAGAACGGCGGTTCCGGCAGTCCCAGCCTGGGCGGGCTCCTTGATGGCGAATCGAACGGCATCGCAACCGGTGCATTTGAGATCACGATCGCAGCCAAAATGATCGAGGAAGTGGTATTTGCCGCCGGCACCTTCGCCCAGTTCGGCCTGGCCGGTAACAATTCCACCAACAAGGTCGCAATTTATTTTGACACCGCACAGAACGCCAACACAGCGACGGGGACAGGATTTGACGATGGCATCATGGTGGCGCTGCTGACCATCGATTCCAATACTTCGACCTTTTTTGTGCCAGACCCAAGCAAACCGAGCGGCCTGGGTTCCGCCAAGCTGACCGCCAGCATGATCGAGGGCATCGACTTCATCAACCCGGACTACTTTGAGGGCGTTATCAGCCTGCTCTTCGGTATCGACTTCGAGTCGAACCTGAACTATCCAGCCGGTTCGGCCGCGACAACAGGTTTCCATCGTAACGTTTCGAGCAACAATGGCGACCCCTTCAGCACCGTGATCCCATCGTTGGCCGGCCCCGGCAGCGACATCATGTTCAAGGTTGACGGCGACAGCGGCTTCACTTCCGCCGTGCCAGAGCCGGGCACGATGCTGTTGTTTGCTCTCGGCCTGATCGGTTTGGCTAGTGCGCGCCGCCGCACCAAGGGCGGTACACCACGCTGATTGAACTCGCGTTTTTGCTTCTTACCAAACGGCCAGGGCAATGCCCTGGCCGTTTGCACATGGTCTTCCGCTTCCACGGTTGCTGGCCACAACATTAAATATGTCGTATATTCAAGATATTCGAATTCGTATACATAAGCAAGAATGTCCGGCCTTCCGCAACACCTCGATATTCACCTCATCCGCATTCTCTACCTGCTGCTGGTCGAGAAAA
>JBCNOX010000007.1:0-28136 GCA_039593645.1 Pseudoduganella sp. | reverse complement strand
CATCATGAACACCCGCCTCATTCCCCTGGCCGCCGCGCTGCTGGCCGTCTTTTCGACCCCGGCATTCGCCGATCATGAAGGGGAATCGCCGCTCAAGATGGTGGGTACCGTCGTCATCGCAGGCAGCCATCCGACTTCGCTGCCGACCCAGATCCCGACCACCATCGAGGGCATCACCCGTGCGCAGATCGAGGAGCAGGTCAACGCCAGCGACGCGGAAGATGCATTGAAGTACCTGCCAAGCCTGCTGGTACGCAAGCGCTACATCGGCGACTACAACCATGCCGTGCTGTCGACCCGCGCCTCCGGCACCGGCAACAGCGCGCGCTCGGCGGTGTATGCGGACGGCGTGCTGCTGTCCAACTACCTCGGTAATGGCGCAACCTTCGCGCCACGCTGGGGCATGGTGGCCCCGGAAGAAATCGAAAGGGTAGACGTCCTGTATGGCCCCTTCTCGGCGGCCTACGGCGGCAACTCGGTCGGCGCCGTGGTCGACTATGTGACGCGCATGCCGAAGCAATTCGAAGCGCATGCGCGCCTGGCCTACGTCCGCCAGCCATTCGAGGTGTACAACACGGATGCGACATTCAGCGCGCGCCAGTCCAGCATGTCGCTCGGCGACCGCAATGGTGCATGGTCCTGGTTCATCAGCGTGAACCGCACCGACAGCGATGGCCAGCCGCAGACCTTCAGCAACCGCGTGGTCGCCAGCGGCATCCCTGGCGGCGCTGGTGTACCTGTCACCGGAGCAGTGGCCGGCAAGGACCGCACCAATCGCGACATCTATATCCTCGGCACGGCAACCCAGTACAGCACGGTGCAGGACCATGCCAAGATCAAGGTGGCATACGACTTTTCGCCGACCGTGCGCGCCAGCTATTCGCTGGGCTGGTGGCAGAACGATTCGAGCGGAACGCCCAATACCTACCTGCGCGATGCGGCAGGCAAGCCGGTGTTCAGCGGCCCGGTTTCGATCAATGGCCGTAGCTATACGCTGGCAGCTTCCGACTTCAATTCAAGCAAGGAAGAGTTGCGCCACCTGATGCATGGTCTGACCGTGAAGAGCAACACCAAAGGCGTGTTCGACTGGGAATTGGCGGCCAGCCTGTATGACTACAGCCGCGACATCCTGCGCGCCCCGACTACGGCGCGCCCGGCAGCGGCCAGCGGCGGCGTCGGCCGCATCGTCGACCAGGGCGGCACCGGCTGGAATACCCTTTCACTGAAAGGCGTGTATCGCCCGGATGGCATGCGGGGCACGCACATCTTCGACATTGGCTACCAGCGCGCCGCCTACAAGCTGTCCACCATCGAACGCGCCACGGCAGACTGGCTGAACGGCGAGCCGGGCGCACGCAACCAGGCCTTCTCGGGCCGCACCAGCATCGACAGCCTGTATGTGCAGGACACCTGGAAACTGTCGCAGGACTTGAAGACCGTGCTTGGCGCGCGCTTCGAGCACTGGGAAGGCCGCGATGGCGAAACCGCGAACGCAACCACCATCGTGCGTCACGCCAAACGCAGCGACAATTTTGTTTCGCCCAAGGCGGCGCTGGCCTACCAGGCCAATGAAGACTGGACGCTGAAGGCCTCCACTGGACGCGCTGTGCGCATGCCAACCGTGTCCGAGCTGTACCAGGGCGGCATCAACAACACCGGCACCCTGGTCAACAATGATCCGAACCTGAAGGCCGAACGCTCGTGGACCACGGAACTGAGTGCCGAGCGGCTGGTTGGCAATGCCGCGCTGCGCATCACTGCCTTCTTCGAGCGCAATCGCGACGCGCTCTACTCGCAAACCAATGTACTGGTGACGCCAAACGTGACCAATGTGCAGAACGTCGGCCTGATTCGCACCCATGGGCTCGAAGCTGCCTGGTCGAACGAGAATGTGCTGGTCGAAGGACTGGACATGCAGGCCAGCCTGACCTGGACCGATTCGAAGATCAAGCGCAACGAAAACTTTCCTGCCAGCGTGGGTAAATGGCAGCCGCGCATTCCGGAATGGCGCGCCAGTGCTGTGGCGAGCTACCACGTGAACGACAAGCTGACTGCCACGCTGGCTGCGCGCTACAGCGGGAAACAGTACTCAACGCTGGACAACACCGACGTCAACGGCTTCGCCTACCAAGGCGCCAGCAAGTACTTCACGGTCGACGCCCGCCTGCGTTACCGCATCGACAAGCACTGGAGTGCAGCGCTTGGCATCGACAATGCCAACAACTACAAGTACTGGAACTTCCACCCTTACCCACAACGCTCGTATTCCGCTGAGGTGAAATTTGATTGGTAACGCGCTGGAGCTGGCCAGCTGAACACTGTTGCCAGCGGCTGAAGACGCCTTTATTTGAAATGCACCTGGCCGAAGAAGCCGTATTGCAGGCTTTGCGCAATGCGGCTGGCCACGACGCGGAATTCTTCCGCCACGGCAGGCTCGAACATGCGGTCCACGGTCGATTGGAACAACGCCAGCCAGCGCTGGAAATGCTCCGGCTGCACGCCCGGCAGCGCCATATGCTTGCCGTAGACATTGCCCTGGAAGCTCTTGGTGCCGAGCATGGTCGTGCTCCAGAATTCCACCATGCGCGCCAGGTGCGGCTGCCAATCATCGATGGCAGCGTTGAACACCGGACCCAGTTCCGGATCGGCGCGCACGCCGTCGTAGAACTCATGGACGAGGGTTGCGATCGATTCCTGGGTCAGTGGTAAAGTCATGGCTCCATTTTAACCTTGCGGAGCGCGCCCATGATCATCGTCCATCACCTCAATAACTCTCGTTCGCAGCGTGTGCTGTGGTTGCTGGAAGAGCTGGGGCTGGCGTATGACATCAAGCACTACCAGCGCGATCCCAAAACCATGCTGGCGCCGCCGGAGTTGACCAAGGTGCATCCGCTCGGCAAGTCGCCGGTGATCGAACACGAGGGCAATATCGTTGCCGAGTCGGGCGCCATCATCGAATACCTGGTGGAGAAGCACGGCAACGACCGACTGGTGCCGCCGGCCGGCACGCCCGACAAGCTGCGCTGGCGCTACTTCATGCATTACGCGGAAGGCTCGCTGATGTCGCCGCTGTTGATGAAGCTGGTGTTCGACAAGGTGGAATCGTCGCCGGCGCCGTTCTTCGTCAAGCCGATCAAGAGCGCCATTGTGCAGAAGGTGATGTCGAGCTTTGTGCAGCCCAATATCGACCGCCACCTGGCTTACCTGGAATCGGAACTCGCCAACCGCGACTGGTTCGCCGGCAACGAGTTCAGTGCGGCCGATATTCAGATGAGCTTCCCGCTCGAGGCGGCTGCCGCGCGCGGTGGCCTGGGCGCCGGCCATCCGCGCCTGCAAGCCTTCCTCCAGCGCATCCATGCCCGCCCAGCTTACAAACGCGCCCTGGAGCGCGGCGGTCCTTATGAACTGCTGCGCTGATGCTTAGTGTAAAATTTAATATAACTTAGTTGCGAAAACACACTAAGTATCTTATGATGTTCCTGCTTGATCGAGAAAACCAATAACAAGAAAGGAACATCACAATGATCAATCGAGAAATCCGCTCGCGCATTGCCCAGGAAACCCTGGCCATCATGGAGGCGGGCGGTTACGAAAATGCGCTTGGCAACTATGTCGATATCGCGGACGCCCTTGGGTGTGCCAAAGCAGGCACCGTACATTACAAGGGCGAGGCGCTGGAACGACTTCTGAAAAACCAGGGCGGCAGCCAGTCCTTTGCGACCAGGTTTGAAGTGCGCAACGAATCGACGCTGGCGGCGGCCCGCCGCCTTGTCGAACTCGGTCACACCGATCCGCTCTGCCTGAACTTCGCTTCGGCCAAGAACCCTGGCGGTGGATTCCTGGGCGGCGCCGAAGCGCAGGAAGAGAACCTGGCCAAGTCTTCCGGGCTTTATCCATGCATCGTGCAGAAATCCGAAATGTACGAAGCAAACCATGCTCATAAGTCCTGCATTTACCTGGATGACATGATCTATTCGCCCAAGGTGCCGGTATTCCGTGACGACGATTACTGCCTGCTTGATGAGCCGTATGCCGCCTCGATGGTGACTGCACCGGCCGTCAATCGTGGCGCCGTTGCACGCAATGAGCCGCAACGCCTCGGCGAGCTGGAAGCGGCCATGCTGGTCCGCATTGAAATGCTGCTGGCGCTGGCCGTCCACCACGGGCATACCGCGCTGGTACTTGGCGCCTGGGGCTGCGGTGTGTTCGGCAACCAGCCGTCGGACATGGCGCGCTGGTTTGCGCATCACCTGCTGCGCGGCTCCAAGTACCGCAATGCGTTCGAGCACGTCGTCTTTGCCGTGCTTGATCGAAAGGGGGCGTCAGTTGCCGCGTTCGAGGCGCAGTTCACTGGAGAAGGATTGAAATGAGAAATGTAGTCGAGTTGTGCGAATACGTTCGCGAACATGGGCAGCCGAAGATGGTGCTGTTCTGGGGGCACCATCCTGCAAAGAATGGTGCTGTCACCAAGGCTTGCTTCAGCCAATGGTACGAGGCTGCGTTTGTCATCGATGGGGTCCGGTACCCGACAGCCGAGCACTTCATGATGGCAGGCAAGGCGCGCCTGTTCGACGATTCCGCTGCGCTTGAGCGTATCCTGCAATCGCCCAACCCTGCTGTGGCCAAAGCTGCTGGCCGCGAAGTGCAAGGGTTCGATGAAGAGATCTGGGCGCAGAACCGCTGGGATATCGTGGTCCAGGCCAATTACGCGAAATTCTCCCAAAACGCTCCATTGGGCGACTTCCTGCTCGCCACCGGAGACCAGGTGCTGGTGGAAGCCAGCCCAGTCGACTTCGTGTGGGGAACCGGGTTTGCCGCGGACTCGCCGTATGCCGAAGTCCCTTCCGAGTGGACAGGCATGAACCTGCTTGGTTTCGCCCTGATGGAAGTGCGATCGCGCCTGAGGTCTGACTAGCGAAAACTGCTGCGCTAGCTCAAAACTCCGCCTGCCACAGCCGGATAAGCTTGCTTGACGAGCTTACGTGGCGGGGATAGTGTGGAAATAGAGTTCGACCAGCGCAAGAACCGTGAAAACAAGCGAGCGCATGGGCGTACCTTGGCATATGCCGCTGAGCTTTGTTGGGAACTGTCATATTGCTGGCCGATTCGCGCTTTCACTATGGCGAGCTTCGAATGAACGCCTTGGTCCCGTCTGCCGACGGATTGTTCTTCGTAGCATTCGTCGAAAGACGCGGACGGATCCGTGTTCTCAGCCTGAGAAAGCGCACAAGCACGAAAGGAACCTATATGCCGGATTATCTCTTGTTGCGTGACGGCCGCCGGATCGAGTTGCCATCAGAAGAGGAGGACCGGCGAATCATTGAAGCTGCGCTCGCTGATCCGGATGCGCAGCCTTGGAGCGCTGAAGAACTTGCAAAAATACTTCCCGTGCGTGGCTGGCAATACCCGAGAGAATTGCTGACCCCCGCGCAGCGCGAACTATATGACCGAGCTAACGGCAAATGCGAAGCGCAGAACGAGGCAAAGGCCGAGAGCAAGTAGCTGTGCGGTAAAATGGCGGCATGACGGGAAGATTGTTGGCCATTGATGGTTTGAATATCGTGCGGCGTGTGTATGAGGCAAGTCCGGAGCCGGACTCCGACCTCAAAGCCGAGATCGCCATGCGCCATGCGTTCAACGCCTTCCAGCGCCTGGTCAACGGCCACGAACCCACCCATATCCTGCCTGCCTTCGATTACGGCGGCCCGACCTGGCGCCACACCTTGTACAAGGGTTACCGCGAAGGCCGGCAGCCGATGCCGGAAGTGCTGCGCGAGGCGTTGCCCGAGTTCTACATGCAGCTGACCCGGATCGGCATGTGCCCGATCGCCATCCCCGAGGTGGAAGCCGACGACGTGATCGGCACCGTGGTCACCCGCTGGCTCAGCGAAAACCGCGGCGAGGCAGTGGTAGCCACCACCGATAAAGACCTGCATTGCCTGATCGCCGAAGGCGCCCGCATCTGGGACCATTTCAAGTCCGAATGGCACGACCGCGCCTGGGTGGAGCAGAAGTGGGGCGTCACGCCCGGCATGCTGCCCGACCTGCTGGCGCTGATGGGCGACGAAACCGACTCCATCCCTGGCGTTTCCAACGTCGGCGTCAAGACTGCTGCCAAACTGTTGCGAACATACGGCACTCTGGACGCAATCATGGCCGGTGCAGGCATCCTGAAGGACAAAGTCGGCGAAAGCCTACGAAAAGAGCGCGAGATGTTGTATCTTTCTCGTCAATTGGTACAACTGAAAACGGACGTCCGGATCGGCGTGAGCTGGAATATGCTGGCCTGGGACCACCGTTAAAACCATCTGATGTTAAAAGCGGTTCTTATCGACAGTAGCGCCATTGCGCGCGGCCTGCTCAACACAGTGCTGATCGACGGCGGCTACGACGTGGTCGGCCAGGCACATACCTGCCTGGCGGGCAATGTGCTGCTGATCAAGCACCAGCCCCAGATCATCTGCATTTCGCGCGACTGCATCGAGGCCGACGAGCCGTCCATGCTGGCCATGCGCAAGGATTGGCCGAAGGCCATGATCTTCATGGTGTCGTCGGAATTCGACCAGGCCACGATTCAGAAAGCCCATGCGATGGGTATCAACGGTTATATCGTGAAGCCGTTCAATGGCGGTACGGTATTGAAGACCATCCGCAACACCATCATCGCGACGGTGAAGCGGCAGCAGAAGGCGCAGGCCGACGCGCAAGGCGCCAGCCCGGCCGAGGGATCAGACGAAGCTTGAGCCGTCGATGATGCCGCCGCCCAGGCAAACGTCGCCGTCGTACAGCACGGCTGACTGGCCTGGGGTGACTGCCCACTGGGCATCCATGAATTTCAGCGCGAACTCGCTGTCGCCATTGGCGGCAACGTCGCAAGGCACGTCGGCCTGGCGGTAGCGGGTCTTGGCGCTGATGCGGCCCGCTTCCGGCGCTACGCCCGCCACCCAGCTGGCCTGGCCTGCGTGCAGACCTTCCGACAGCAGCCACGGATGGTCGTGGCCCTGCACTACCCACAGCGTATTGTTTTCAACATCCTTGCGCGCCACGTACCAGGCGTCGGAAGAACCGTCGGCGTTCTGGTAGGTCTTCACGCCGCCGATGCCAATGCCCTTGCGCTGGCCCAGGGTGTAGAAGGACAGGCCCACGTGCTCGCCTACCACCTTGCCGTCCGGCGTCTTGATCGGGCCGGCCTTGTAGGACAGGTAGCGGTTCAGGAATTCGCGGAAAGGGCGCTCGCCGATGAAGCAGATGCCGGTGGAATCCTTCTTGGCGGCATTCGGCAGCTGCAGTTTTTCCGCAATCTTGCGCACTTCGGTTTTCGGGATTTCGCCCAGCGGGAACAGGGTCTTCGACAACTGCGCCTGGTTCAGGCGGTGCAGGAAGTAGCTCTGGTCCTTGGTGTGGTCGACGGCTTTCAGCAGCTCATGGCGGCCGGTCGCGGTGTTGTGGCGTACGCGCGCGTAATGGCCGGTGGCGATCAGATCCGCGCCCAGGTGCATGGCGTGGTCGAGGAAGGCCTTGAACTTGATCTCCGCATTGCACAATACGTCCGGATTCGGGGTGCGGCCGGCCTGGTATTCGCGCAGGAACTCAGCGAATACGCGGTCCTTGTATTCAGCGGCGAAATTGACGGCCTCGATATCCACGCCCACCACGTCGGCCACGCTGGCGGCGTCGATCCAGTCCTGGCGGGTGGAGCAGTATTCCGAATCGTCATCGTCTTCCCAGTTCTTCATGAACAGGCCGACAACTTCATAGCCTTGTTCTTTCAGCAGCCAGGCGGAAACGGAGGAATCAACGCCACCGGACATGCCGATGACTACTTTTTTCTTGCTCATGATGCGGTCCAGTTGAGCCATGGGCGCGGCGCGCCCCAGGCAAGGTGTTGCAAATTTTCCAAACTAGAAGAAACCTTCAGACTTCTTCGAATACCGATGCGTGGGTGTGCAGGATCTCCAGCGGCGCACGCTTGCCCGCCAGATATTCGTCCACGCAAGTCAGCAGCAGAGGGCTGCGGTGGCGTTCGCGGCAGGCCGCGATTTCATCGCGCGTCATCCAATGGGTACGCAGAATGCCATCGTCCAGCGGGCGATCCGGATAGTAGGCGCCAACTTCGCCGCAGAAGGCAAAGCGCAGGAAGGTGACCAGCTGGCCGGTACGTGCCGAGCGGTAGCGCGACATATACATGCCCACCAGAGCGGTCGGGGTGAAATCGTAGGCGGTTTCTTCCAGGGTTTCGCGGATCACAGCTTGCTCCAGCGATTCCAGCGGATCGAGGTGGCCAGCCGGCTGGTTCAGGCGAATGCCATCACTGGTTTCTTCCTCAATCAGAAGAAACTTCCCGTCGCGCTCGATGACGGCGGCGACTGTGACATTCGGTTTCCAGGTACGCGGCATGTTAGTCCATCCTCAGAAGACCCGACATTGTAGCCTGATCTTGCCTCTTCGTTGTTACCACAGTGTGAAATGCTTGTGCATCGCAACAATTCGGCATAGGTAATGTTGGCCGTGGAACATTTCATGTTAGATTTTAGTCAGTTTTTCCCACTATTTGGAGGCATTATGAAGATTGGCGTACCGGCCGAATCAAGGCCGGGGGAGACCAGGGTGGCGGCAACGCCCGAAACGGTCAAGAAACTAGCAGTCAAACACCAGGTGATAGTGCAGGCGGGAGCCGGCATTGCTGCTTCGGTGACGGATGAGGCATATGCCGCTGCCGGCGCCACCATTGGCACCGCTGCAGAGGCACTGGGCGCGGACGTCGTACTGAAGGTACGCGCCCCGAACGCCGAAGAGCGCGGCCTGATGAAACCGGGCGCCGTGCTGGTCGGCATGCTGAATCCCTTTGATGGGGAAAACATTGCGGCCATGGCGGCTTCCGGCCTGTCCGCGTTTGCATTGGAAGCTGTGCCGCGTATCACGCGCGCGCAGTCGATGGACGTGCTGTCCTCCCAGGCCAATATCGCGGGCTACAAGGCCGTGATGGTTGGCGCGAATACCTACCAGCGTTTCATGCCCATGCTGATGACCGCAGCGGGTACCGTGAAAGCTGCCCGTGTGCTGATCATGGGCGTCGGCGTGGCCGGCCTGCAAGCGATTGCGACCGCCAAGCGCCTGGGCGCCGTGATCGAAGCGTCCGACGTGCGTCCGCCAGTGAAAGAACAGGTGGAGTCGCTCGGCGCAAAATTCATCGACGTGCCTTACCTGACCGACGAAGAGCGCGAGATCGCACAAGGCGTCGGCGGCTATGCGCGCCCGATGCCGCCTGAATGGATGAAACGCCAGGCGGAACTGGTGCATGAACGCGCCAAGCAGGCTGACATCGTCATCACCACGGCACTGATCCCGGGCCGCCCGGCGCCGGTGCTGATCTCCGAAGAAACCGTGAAGGCCATGAAGCCCGGCTCCGTCATCGTCGACCTGGCGGTGGAGCAGGGCGGTAACTGCCCCTTGTCCGAACTGGGCAAGACGGTCATCAAGCATGGCGTGCACATCGTCGGCGAGCCGAACCTGGCCTGCCACGTGGCGGCGGATGCCTCCGCCCTGTATGCGCGCAATGTGCTCGACTTCCTCAAGCTGGTCTTCGACAAAGAGGACAAGCTGGTCATCGACCGCGAGGATGAAATCATCAAAGCAACGCTGGTCTGCCACGGCGGCGAGCAGTTGCGGAAATAGGAGACGGCAATGGAAGTCAGTCACACCATCATCAACCTGATCATCTTTGTGCTGGCCGTGTATGTGGGCTACCACGTGGTCTGGAACGTCACGCCGGCGCTGCATACGCCGCTGATGGCGGTTACTAATGCAGTTTCGGCCATCATCATCGTGGGCGCCATGCTGGCGGCCGCGCTGACCGAAGGCCTGGTTGGACAAATCATGGGCACGATTGCCGTGGCGCTGGCCGCGGTCAATGTGTTCGGCGGATTCCTGGTCACCCAGCGCATGCTGGAGATGTTCAAGAAGAAGGAGAAGAAGGCAGCGCCTGCGGCTGGCGCGGCTGCCTCGGCTGAAAAGGAGGCCAAGGCATGAGCTTCATCACCAT
This sequence comes from Pseudoduganella sp., assembly GCA_039593645.1. Taxonomy (GTDB): domain Bacteria; phylum Pseudomonadota; class Gammaproteobacteria; order Burkholderiales; family Burkholderiaceae_D; genus Rugamonas. The sequence goes on along the minus strand of JBCNOX010000007.1, from coordinate 18,094 downwards.
GAACCTTGTCACGATGATGTACCTGATCGCGTCTGTCTGCTTCATCCAGGCGCTGAAAGGGTTGTCGTCGCCGGCATCGGCGCGCAAGGGCAATGCCTTCGGCATGGCCGGCATGGCGATTGCCGCCATCACCACCATCGCGCTGATCATGCGCCTGAAAGCCGATGCGGCCCAGGCCAACCAGGCTGCGGAGGCGGTGGCTGCCGCGGCGCGCGCCCTCGGCATGGACGTGCACGCACGTTCCGGCTCCGGTGGCCTGGGTCTCGGCCTGGTAGCGCTGGGCGTGCTGGTCGGCGGCGGCATTGGCGCCTTCCTCGCCAAACGCGTCGAGATGACCAAGATGCCGGAGCTGGTAGCGGCAATGCACTCGCTGATCGGCATGGCGGCAGTCTGCATTGCCATCGCCGCAGTGGCCGAACCGCACGCCTTCGGCATCGCCGCGCGCGGCCAGGCGCTGCCGATCGGTAACCGCATTGAGCTGTTCATCGGCACCTTTGTCGGCGCGATTACCTTCAGCGGTTCGGTGATCGCTTTCGGCAAGTTGGCGGGCAAGTACAAGTTCCGCCTGTTCCAGGGCGCACCGGTGGTGTTCAGCGGACAGCATATGCTGAACCTGGTGCTGGCGCTGGTTATGGTCGGCCTGGGCCTGGCGTTCGTGTTCAGCGGCGGCACTGAGCCGGCCTGGACCCCGTTCCTGATCATGACGGCGATCGCCTTCGTGCTGGGCGTGCTGATCATCATCCCGATTGGCGGCGCCGACATGCCAGTGGTGGTGTCGATGCTGAACTCCTACTCCGGCTGGGCAGCGGCGGGTATTGGTTTCTCGCTCAACAACTCGATGCTGATCATCGCCGGCTCGCTGGTGGGTTCCTCGGGCGCGATCCTGTCCTACATCATGTGCAAGGCGATGAACCGCTCGTTCTTCAACGTCATCCTGGGCGGTTTCGGCGGCGACACTTCCGCGGCTGCTGCCGCTGGCGCGCAGGCACAGCGCAACGTGAAGTCGGGCTCCTCTGACGACGCCGTGTTCCTGATGCAGAATGCCGAAACCGTGATCATCGTTCCCGGCTACGGCCTGGCGGTGGCACGCGCCCAGCACGCGCTGAAGGAACTGGTCGAAAAGCTCGGTCACCACGGCGTGACGGTGAAGTACGCGATCCACCCGGTCGCAGGCCGCATGCCGGGCCATATGAACGTGCTGCTGGCGGAAGCCGAAGTGCCGTATGACCAGGTATTCGAGATGGAAGACATCAACAGCGAATTCGCGCAGGCCGACGTAGTGCTGGTGCTGGGCGCGAACGACGTGGTAAACCCGGCCGCGAAAGATCCGAAGTCCCCGATCGCCGGCATGCCCATCCTGGAAGCGTACAAAGCGAAAACCATCATCGTCAACAAACGCTCGATGGCGTCCGGCTATGCAGGCCTGGACAACGAGCTGTTCTACATGGACAAGACCATGATGGTCTTCGGCGACGCCAAGAAGGTACTGGAAGACATGGTCAAAGCCGCCGAGTAAGCGGTAGCACGGCCCAGCCCGTGTCACACCCTGGGGTCACACCCCAAGTGTGACACGGGCTCGTCTGTTTCTAGCGGGCGGGTTTGGCGCGCTGGCGCTGGAATTCGTTGATTTGGGTGGCGTAGCGTTGCTGCGAGGCCTTGGTGTGCCAGCTGTTCTGTGCTTTGATCATGGCGGCGGCGCCTTCGGGCGTGCCGACAATCTGGTCGATCCGTTTGACCGTGGCCATGCCCCAGGCGTTGCGCGGGCAGGCGATGCCGCCCAGCATGGGCTTGTTGTTCTGGGCGATCGGCACTGTTTTCAGCGCGCCAATCTCGGGTTCGGATTTGCTGGCGTATTGCAGGGCGTAGTCGTAGTCGAGCGTGTAGTCGGCGCGGCCATGCGAGACCAGCTTCAATACGTTGCGGCCATAGTCGCCGACTGACGTCGTTTCCAATCTTGATTTGGCGGGCCGCCTGGCCAGCAGCGCGTCGACCGCGGAACCGTAGCTGCGGCGCTCCACGATGATGCCGCGCAAGACGGGATCGGCCAATAATTTTTCCATATCGACTTCGCCGTGAGCGTTCAGCGGCAGCCGCGGCAAGGTGCTTTCCTGCGCTACCAGCTGCAGCGGCGGCACCAGGTTGGTGTTGACGAAGTAGGCCAGCTTGTCCCGTTCTGCGTTGCGCAGGGCAGCCACCACGCAGGCGCGCTCGCCGCGTTCCACCATCAGCCAGGTGCGCTTGGGATTGGCGTAAATGAAGCGGTGCTCGGCCTCCGGCCAGTGGGCGCTGATGTAGAGCGCAATCTGGTCGGCGATGCCGGTGGTGGGCTTGCCGTTCACCGGCATGGAGGCGGGCGGGATGTCGGGCATCAGCCAGGTCATCGTGTCGCGCGCCTGCGCGCCCGGCGCCAGCAGGGTGGCCAGCAAGACCAGGGCGGGGGCGGCGCGGCGCATCTTCTTCCTTTAGCGGCGGCCGTACATCATCAGCCCGGCCAGCACGGCGCGGGCCGGGGCGGCGATGTCGATGGCGGCCAGGCCCAGGCCGAGCAGGGGCTGCAGCATCGATTCGTTGGCGAAGATGCGTGCCATGGTGTCGGTCAGGCGTACGGTCAGCTTGCGGTCCTGGCGGCGCTGGGCGGCAAACTGCTGCAGTGACTGCGGCGTGGCGCCGCGGGCCAGGGCGCGCGCCAGTTCGATGGCGTCGCGCAGGCCGAGGTTCAAGCCCTGGCCGGCCACCGGATGCAGCGTTTGCGCGGCATTGCCGATGGCGACGCTGCGTGCGCTGCCGGTCACGCCGGCGTTCAGGCCGAGCGGGAAGGCGAGGCGGCGCGTGGCGTGCGTGAACTTGCCCAGGCGCTCGCCGAAAGTTTCGCCGAGCTTGGCGAGGAAGGCGGCATCGTCCAGCGCCAGGATGGCTTGTGCGCTGGCGGGGCGCGCGCACCAGACCAGCGAGTAGCCGTCGTCCTGCGGCAGGAGGGCCAGCGGCCCCTCGTTGGTGAAGCGTTCGTAGGCGCGGTGGGCGACCGGGGCGCTGCTGTGAACCTGGGCGATGATGGCGGTCTGCTGGTAGTCGCGCGTTTCGGCTTTGTCGGCCTGCTCGCCGAACAGGCCGCCTTCGGCTTGCACCACCACAGCGGCGCGCAGCACGCGCGGGCCTTCGCCTTCGCGTTCGAGGTGCAGGGTGACGCTGTCGGCCGCTTCGTCGCTGCCGGTGACGCGTACCGGGCGCTGGGCTGCGACGCCGAGGCGATTGCAGACATTGCCCAGCGCTTCGACGATGGCGCCGTAGCGCGTGACATAGCCCAGCGCAGGCAGCTTGTGCTCGTCGCGCGTGATCATGCTGCGGCCGAACTGGCCGCGGCGCGAGACGTGGATCTCGTGGATGGCGGTGGCATGGATCGGCCAGGCGCCGATCTGCTCGAGGATCTGGCGGCTGCCGTAGGACAGGGCCAGGGTGCGCGGGTCCTGCATGGCCTGTTCAAGCGGCTTGGCGTCTACCAGCACGATGCGGGCGGCGTCCACGCCGCGCTTGACCAGCAGCGCCGCCAGCGCCATGCCGGCCGGGCCGGCGCCGCAAATGGCGATATCGTAATCAATCATTTCATCAGGGCTTCAATCTCGGCCACCGTCTTGGGCGCGCCGCCCGTCAACAGCTGATAGCCGCCATCGCGCACGATCACGTCGTCTTCGATGCGGATGCCGATGTTCCAGTATTTTTCCGGCACGCCTTCGGCTGGGCGCACGTAGATGCCCGGTTCCACCGTCATGGCCATGCCGGGCTGCAGCAGGCGCGAGGGCTTGCTTTCCTGCGCCACGTCGCGGTACAGGCCAACGTCGTGCACGTCCATGCCGATCCAGTGGCCGGTGCCGTGCATGTAGAACTGCGTGTATTTTTTCTCGGCCAGCACTTCGTCCAGCGTGCCTTGCAGCAGGCCGACGTCCAGCATGCCTTGCGCCAGCACCTGCACTGCGGCGTCGTGGGCGTCGTGGTATTTGCGGCCGGGCCTGATGGCGTCGAAGGCGGCTTGCTGCGCGGCCAGCACCAGTTCGTACAACTCGCGCTGGGCGGGGCTGAAGCGGCCGTTGACCGGGAAAGTACGCGTGATGTCGGAGGCGTAGCCATCGAGCTCGCAGCCGGCGTCGATCAGCACCAGGTCGCCGTCCTGGGTGCGGCGGTTATTGGCGTTGTAGTGCAGGACGCAGGCGTTGGGGCCGGAGGCCACGATCGGTGTATAGGCCGGGAACTGGGCGCCGTGACGGCGGAATTCGTGCAGCAGTTCGGCTTCCAGTTGGTATTCGAAGACGCCAGCGCCATTGGTACCGGCGAAGCGCATGGCGCGGGCGTGGGCGCCTGCGGAAATCTCGCCGGCGCGCAGCATGATGGCGCTTTCGTGTTCGTCCTTGAACAGGCGCATCTCGTCGATCAAGGGCGGCAGGTCACGCAACGCGGGCGGCGCGGTGGTGCCGCTGCGCGCGAGCTTGCGCACGCCGTCGAACCAGCGCCGCTGCCGCTCTTCGCCGCCGCGTGCCAGCGGGGCGTACAGGGCGCTGGCGTTGGACAGCAGGCGCACCATGTGTTCATCAAGTGCACCGATCGGGTAGGCGGAGTCGAAGCCGAAGGCCTCGCGCGCGGCGTCGGGGCCGTAGCGGTAGCCGTCCCAGATTTCGGATTCGAGATGCTTTTCGCGGCAGAACAGCAGTGACTGCGCGGCGGCGTTGCCGCGCGCTGCCACCAGCACCAGCACCGCTTCCGGCTCGGTGAAGCCGGTCAGGTAGTAGAAGGAGCTGTCGTGGCGGTAGGGATATTCGGTGTCGGCGTTGCGCGCCACTTCGGGCGCGGTGCCGATGACCGCCACGCTGCCCGCTTCCATCTGGGCCAGCAGGCGCGCACGGCGGTCGGCGTAGGGTTTCATGCGTTGAGCTCTTCCAGTTGGCGCACGGTGCCGACGTTGACCCATTCGTCCTGGTAGATCTCGCCGCCGATGCGGCCCCGGTCGGCGAACTCGAACAGCAGCTTGCCCAGCCCGGCCTTCTGGCCCGGCGTGATGCCGGCAAACATCTCGGGACGGTACACGCCGATATTGGCGAAGTTCCACTTCGGCGAGCCCTGGCCTGAAACGGTGTACAGGTTCAGCGCGAAATCGCCTTCCGGGTTGTGCCACGGATTAGGCGTGAGCCAGATCCAGGCGATGTCGCGCACGTGGGCGGGATAGGGATCGCCGCGGTGGTCTTTGTCCTTCAGCACGTCCAGCGCTTCGGAGAAATCGAAGTGCGGGCAGTAGATGTCGCCCGACAGCACCAGGAACGGCTCGTCGCCCAGCAGGTGCAGCGCATTGGCGATGCCGCCTGCCGTTTCCAGCGCTTCCGCTTCCGGCGAGTACTGGATGCTGGCGCCGAACTGCGAGCCGTCGCCCAGCGCTTCCTCGATCATGTGGCCGAGGTGGGCGTGGTTGATGACGAGCTCCGTGATTCCGGCGCGCACCAGGTTCAGGATGTGCCACACGATCAGCGGCCGGCCGCGCACTTTCAGCAGCGGCTTGGGGCAGGTGTCGGTCAGTGGCCGCATGCGTTCGCCGCGTCCGGCGGCGAGGATCATGGCTTTCATGCGTCGCCCCTCAGAAGGTGTAGCCGACTTGCGGCGCGGTGCCTTCCAGCGTATCGAGCAGCTTGATCAGCGGCTTGAGGTCGCGGTAGCGGTTGGCGGTCTTGCGCACGTATTCCATCACGGTCGGCAGGTCGCCCAGGTAGTGCGGCTTGCCGTCGCGGTAGTTCAGGCGGCAGAAGATGCCGAGGATCTTCAGGTGGCGCTGCAGGGCCATGTATTCGAAGTCCTTGTAGAACTCATCGAAGTCTTTTTTCACCGGCAGGCCGGCGCTGCGCGCGTGCTGCCAGTAGCGGATCAGCCAGTCGAGCACCAGTTCCTCGTCCCACGACACGTAGGCGTCGCGCAGCAGCGAGGCGGCGTCGTAGGTGATCGGGCCCCATACCGCGTCCTGGAAATCGAGGATGCCGGGGTTGCCTTCGTCCATCCACATCAGGTTGCGCGAGTGGTAGTCGCGGTGCATGTAGACCTGGGGCTGGGCCAGGCAGTTGGCCAGGATCGCTTCGAACACCTTGTCCAGGTCCTGCTGCTGTTTTTCGGTCAGGGTGGTGGCCAGGTGCTTGCCGATGTACCACTCGGGGAAGATATTCAGTTCGCGCAGCATGAAGGCGCGGTCGAATTCCGGCAGCACGCCCGGCTGGCTGGCCTGCTGGATTTTGACCAGGGCCGACAGCGCCTCGGCATACAGGGTGGCGGCCGAATCGTGGTTCAGCGCCTGCAGGTAGGTGGTGGTGCCCAGGTCCGACAGCAGCAGGAAGCCCTGCTCGATGTTTTCGGCCGCGATTTTCGGCACCGAGACGCCGGCAGCTTCCAACAGATGCTGGACTTTCACGTAGGCGGGCACGTTTTCGCGCTGCGGCGGCGCATCCATGGCGACCAGGGTGGCGCCGTAGGCGGCACGGTGCGCGGGCAGCACGTCGACGCGGAAATAGCGGCGGAAGCTGGCGTCCTCGGAGGCCGGGCGCGCCGATGCGGCGTCCACCAGGCCAGTGCCTTGCAGCCATTCGGTAAGCTCGGCAAGGCGTGGATCGGCGGCTGGGGATGGTGAATTAGACAATAAAGACATTAAAGCAGCCTGCGAAATCCAGTCAGTGGTAAAGATTCCCATATAATAAGGGATTCACATTAAAAAATCGCCTTTATGGTGTTTCACGCGTCCCACCCATGACCCGGTTCCTGGCACCCCCCAACTCCAAGCGCTGGGCGTTCGCCTTGACCGCCATTGCCGCCGCTACCACGGCGATGTCCGCCCATGCACAGCCGCGTCCCGCGGCCAAGCGCCCGCCGCACGTGGAAGACAAGAATGCCCCGACCACCGTTCGCGCGGAAGACATGTCTGGCCGCCCGGAGCGCGACCTGCGCCTGCTGCGCGACGTGGAAGTCGTGCACGACAAGACGCGGGTGACCTCCGATGCGGCCAGCTTCCAGCAGGTGGAGCAGGAACTCGAGGCCAAGGGCAATGTACGCCTGTGGCGCTTCGGCGACTATTACACCGCCGATGAACTGAAGCTGAACCTGGAAACGGCGCGCGGCTATGCGCTGCAGCCGACCTACCAGCTCGAAACCAATAATGCCCAGGGCAAGGCGCAGCGCATCAACTTCCTGAACGAGGACGAAGCCCAGGTGGTGGACGGCACCTACAGCACCTGCCAGGGCCCGAATCCGGACTGGTACGTGAAAGCGCGTTCGCTGAACCTGGACCAGGGCCGCGACGTCGGCACCGCCGGCGCCACCCTGATCTACTTCAAGGACGTGCCGATCCTCGGCACGCCGGCCATGTCGTTTTCGCTGTCGGGCGCGCGCCGTTCCGGCTGGCTGCCGCCAACCCCGTCCTACTCCTCGCGCGGCGGCGCGGAACTGGTGGTGCCGTATTACTTCAATATCGCCCCCAACCGCGACCTGACGCTGTACCCGCGCTATATTGCACGCCGCGGCCTGCAGCTGGGTGGCGTGGCGCGCTACATCGGCGAGACCGACGCCGGCAACTACTACGAAGGCAGGACCCTGCTAGAGTACCTGCCGAACGACAAGGAAGCCAACCGCGACCGCTGGCAGTTCCACAGCATGCATACCCAGGCCCTGGCCAAGGACTGGACCTACGGCTGGAACCTGCGCGGCGCCTCGGACGATAACTACCCGAACGACTTTTCCAAGACCGTGTCGTCCTCGGCCGAACGCCAGCTACTCAAGGAGCTGCGCACCGACTACGCGGGAGAATTCTGGAGCCTGACCGCGCGCGCCCAGAAGTACCACGTGCTGCAGGATCCGGACCTGCCGGTGTCGCGTCCCTACGACCGCCTGCCGGCCATCAACCTGCACGCGGCGCGCTACGATGTCGGCGGCTTCGACTGGCAGCTCGACTCGGAGCTGACCCGCTTCTGGCACCCGGACATGATCAAAGGTAACCGCATGGTGGTGGTGCCGCAGCTTAGCTACCCGATCATCGGCGCCTCCTATTTCGTGACGCCGAAAGTGATGCTGAACGCCAGCGCCTACCAGCTTGATGCCTTTGGCACCGACCCATCGCGCTCGCTGCAGCGCGCCGTGCCGACCTTCTCGCTTGATTCGGGCTTGGTCTTCGAACGCGACACCAAGTTTGGCGGCAAGAAGCTGACCCAGACCCTGGAGCCGCGCCTGTTCTACGTCTACACGCCGTACCGCAAGCAGGACCAGTTCCCGAACTTCGACACCGCGCCGGCTACCTTCAACTTCTCGCAGATCTTCCGCGAGAACCGTTTTGTCGGCTCCGACCGCATCGGCGACGCCAACCAGGTGACGGCAGCGGTGGTATCGCGCTTCCTGGAGTCCACCGGCGCGGAGCGCCTGCGCCTGGCGTTTGGCCAGCGCTTCTACTTCGCCGACCAGCGTGTCCAGATCGACAATTCGACGCCGGTCAACAGCAGCCGTTCCGACATGCTGCTGGCAGCGACCGGCCGCATCTCCAATTCCTGGGGCATCGACAGCCTGGTGCAGTACAACCCGAGCACCAGCAAGGTCACCACCTCGAATATGACGTTGCAGTACACGCCGGGCATCTACAAGGTGCTCAACGCCGGCTACCGCTATGAGCGCAACAACTTCAAGAATGCCGACCTGTCGACCCAGTGGCCGATCTCCGACAAGTGGTTCGGCGTGGGCCGCGTCTCGTACTCGCTGCGCGAGCACAAGATGCTGGAAAGCGTGGTGGGGCTGGAATACAACTGCGATTGCTGGGTCTTCCGCATGGGGGCGCAGCGCTTCGTGACCACGGCCAAGAAAACCTCGACCCAGTTCTTTTTCCAGCTTGAGCTGAACGGCCTGTCCAAAATCGGTTTCGGCAACCCGCTGGAGGTGCTGAAGAACAGCATCCCTGGCTATCGCCGCGTCAATGAAGGCGTGCGTTAAGCTTTCGATTTCCTCAACACTGATACATGAGCGTTTCAGATATGCACCCGATCAAATTAGCTGCTGCCCTGCTGTGTGCTTCACTTGCCGTCCCGGCCCTGGCGCAGGACGCCAAGTCCGGCAAGCCGCTCGGCGTGTCCGCCTCGCCACCGGCCGCCGCTGCCAAGGCGGCGCCATCGAAGGGCTTCACGCCGCCGGGCCAGTCGGCCAATACGCCGATCGACGCCATTGCCGTCATCGTCAACGATGAAGTGATCACCCAGCGCGAGCTGAACGAACGCGTGGCCACCATCGTGCAGCGCATGCAGCAGCAGAAGCTGGCCCTGCCCGACGCGGCCGAGCTGCGCAAGCAGGTGCTCGAGCGCATGATCGTGGAACGCGCCCAGCTGCAGCTGGCCAAGGAAATGGGCGTGCGCGTCGACGACAATATGCTCGACCGCGCGATCGGCCGCATCGCCGAGCAGCAGAAGATGACCGTGCAGCAGCTGCGCAACCAGATGGAAAAGGAAGGCACCACCTTTGCCGCCTTCCGCGAAGAGATCCGTGAAGAGATCATCATGCAGCGCCTGCGCGAGTACGAGGTCGACAACAAGATCACCATCGGCGAGGCGGAAGTGGACAGCTTCATCGCCGCCGAAAAAGCGGCGGCGTCCGAGCAGTTCGAGCTGAACATCGCGCAAATCATGGTGCGCATCCCGGAAAACGCGTCGCCCGACGTGATCGGCCAGCGCCAGAAGCGCGCCGAGGAAGTGCTGCGCCAGCTGCGCACCGGCGCCGACTTCGCCAAGATGGCGGCCACCTACTCCGACGCTTCCGACGCGCTGCAGGGCGGCGCCGTGGGCTGGCGCCCGGGCAGCGCGCTGCCGCCGATCTTCGCCGAAGCGCTCAACAAGCTGAAGCCGGGCCAGAATACCCCGATCATCAAGAGCGCGGCCGGCTTCCACATCCTGAAGCTGGTCGACAAGCGCAGCATGGCCGACGCCGCCGCGCAGGAAACCGTGCAGCAGACCCACGCCCGCCATATCCTGCTGAAGGTGACGCCGACCATGAGCGCGGCCGACGCCAAGCGCAAGCTGCTGGAACTGAAGGAGCGCCTGGACAACAAGGCGGCCAAGTTCGAGGAACTGGCGCGCCTGTTCTCCAACGACAGCAGCGCCAGCAAAGGCGGCGACATGGGCTGGCTGTACCCGGGCGATACCGTGCCCGAATTCGAGCAGGCCATGAACGGCCTGAAGGTCGGCCAGGTCTCCGATCCGGTCGAAACCTCCTTCGGCTACCACCTGATCGAAGTGATCGAGCGCAAATCCGACGACGTCTCGAAAGAGAAGCAGCGCGCCGCCGCCCGCAACGCCTTGCGCGAGCGCAAGCTGGTGGAAGCGGTGGAGGATTGGCAGCGCCAGGTGCGCGACCGCGCCTACGTCGAATTCCGCGACGAATCGCTGAAGTAAGCAGGCGGGGCATGCCATGAGCGCCAACCTGCATGCACGGCGCCCAGGTGTGCGCCCCGGGGTTCGTCCGGTGATTGCGATCACCACCGGCGAACCGGCCGGCATCGGGCCGGAAATCGCCATCCGCGCGGCATGGGCCATGCGGCACCAGGTCAATGCGGTGCTGGTGGGCGATGCCGCCTTCCTGGCCATGACCGCGTCGGCCATAGATCCAGAAATCCGCATCAGCGCCGTCACCACCATGGCAGCGCGCAATGCCGGCCTGCCGCACTTCGGCGCCGACCGCCTGTGCGCGCTGGACATCCCGCTCGGCGCCCACGTGCAGCCCGGTGTGCTGGACAAGGAAAACGGCCGCTACGTGCTGGCCACGCTGGATGCCGCCATCGAAGGCATTGGCGCCGGCTGGTTCGAAGCCGTGGCCACCGCGCCGGTGCAGAAATCCACCATCAACGACGCCGGCGTGCCGTTCTCCGGCCACACCGAATACTTTGCCGAGCAGACCGGCACCGCGCGCGTGGTGATGATGCTGGCGGGCGACGCCGGCGGCTATCCGCTGCGCGTGGCGCTGGCCACCACCCACCTGCCGCTGAAGGATGTCAGCGCCGCGCTCACGCAAGAGAGCCTGGCGCAGACGCTGGACATTATCCAGGCCGACCTGCGCGGCAAGTTCGGCCTGGCCGCGCCGCGCATCCTGGTGGCGGGGCTCAACCCGCACGCCGGCGAAAACGGCTACCTGGGCCGCGAGGAAATCGACACCATCACGCCGGCGCTGGAAGCGGCGCGCGCGCGCGGCATCGACGCGCGCGGCCCGTATCCGGCCGACACCCTGTTCCAGCCCAAATACCTGAAAGACGCCGACTGCGTGCTGGCCATGTACCACGACCAGGGCTTGCCGGTGCTGAAGTACGCCACCTTCGGCCACGGCGTCAACATCACGCTCGGCCTGCCGCTGATCCGCACCTCGGTCGATCACGGCACCGCACTCGACCTGGCCGCGCAAGGGCTGGGCCGCGCCGACTGTTCCAGCATGCAGGCCGCCTTGGCAGCGGCACTGCAGATGGTGCAGGCCGGCCAATAAGAAAGACAGAATATGAAACACATTGCCCGCAAACGCTTCGGCCAGAACTTCCTGCAGGACGACCGCGTCCTCGGCGACATCATCGACTCCATCGCGCCGGCCGCCGGCGACACCATGGTGGAAATCGGCCCCGGCCTGGCCGCCATGACCGACCTGCTGCTCAAATCGCTGCCGCACATGCACGTGGTGGAGCTGGACCGCGACCTGGTGGCGCGGCTGGAAAAGCGCTACCCGCGCGAAAAGCTGACCATCCACGCCGGCGACGCGCTGAAGTTCGACTTCGGCACCATCCCGGTGCCGGAAGGGAAGAAGCTGCGCGTGGTGGGCAACCTGCCGTACAACATCTCCTCGCCGCTGCTGTTCCACCTGGCCGAATTCGCGCCCATCGTGCAGGACCAGCATTTCATGCTGCAAAAGGAAGTGGTGGAGCGCATGGTGGCCGAGCCGGGCACCAAGGCCTACAGCCGGCTGTCGGTGATGCTGCAATGGCGCTACCGCATGGCCATGCTGTTCATCGTGCCGCCGGACGCCTTTGACCCGCCGCCGAAAGTCGATTCGGCCATCGTGCGCATGATCCCGATCGAGCAGCCGCTGGCCTGCGACCCGGCACGCCTGGAAGCGGTGGTGCAGAAAGCCTTCTCGCAGCGCCGCAAGGTGATCCGCAACTGCGTGGCCGGCATGTTCACCGAAGAGCAGCTGGTGGCCGCCGGCATCAACCCGCAGGACCGCCCGGAAGCGGTGCCGGTGGAAGCCTACGTCGCGCTCGCCAACCTCCCAGTTTAAAAGTCGGGGTCAGCTCCGGCAATCTGCCACTTTTTTCGCCATGCGAAAAACGTGGCAGATTGCCGGAGCTGACCCCGACTTTCATCTTGTAATACGCTCCAGCACCTGGCCGGCTACGCTTTCCCATGTGAAGGACTTGGCGTACGCGAGGCTGCCGGCGCTGGCTTCGCTCCAGTAGGCGGGTTGCTCGAACTTGCGGATTTCCCGGGTCCAGGCTGCCGCATCGAGGTGGGCGGCGTAGCGCGGGTGGTCTTTGGCCCAGATCCTGATGCTGTCGAGACCGTGCGTCACGACCGGAATACCGGCGGCCATCGCTTCCAGGATGGTCAGGCCGAAGCTCTCGTGGTCGGTCGGGTGCAGCAGCAGGAAGGCCTGGCGCAGAATGCCGATCACTTCCTCCTGCCGCTTCCTGCCGTGGAAGGTCATGCTCGGCGAATGGCCGTATTGGGCCAGCAGTCCGTCCAGCAGCGGGCCGTCACCGACGATGTCGAGGTGGTAGCCCTGCTGCGCCAAGCCGCTTTGCATGAAGAAATCGGCCAGCCAGTCCACATTCTTGCTGCCGTCCAGGCGGCCGATGTACAGCAGGCGCCTGGCGGCCGGATAGGCGGGCGGGCTGGCGGGGAAGAAGCCGGCATCGACGCCCAGCGGCAGCGACTCGATGTCGAGGCCCCATTTGCGTTTGGTTTTTTCGGCCGCGCGATAGCCCAGGTAGAACACGTCGCGGGCCGGCACCTTGCGGAAGAAGCCGCGCAGCGAGACGCCAGGCAGAAAGTGGCGGCAGCGCTCGCGCAGCGCGGGATAGCGCTTGGACAGCAGGTAGGCGTCGGCTTCGTAGAAGGTCACCAGGTAATCGTAGCGTGCCAGGTCAAAGCCGCTGCGCTTGATTTCACGGAAGAAGCTGTAGCTCTCGATCTTGAACGGGCTGGTCATCAAGAGCTTGCTGAGCAGGCGGTTCAGCCTGGAGTCGCGCGCAATGAACGGCAGGGTAATCAGCTCGACGCCTTCAATGTCGACCAGGCGCTTGCGGCCGGGGCCGGGTTCGCCGCTGAGCAGCGTGATCTGCGCCTGGTGCCGGAGGCGCTGGCAGAACTGGCTGACCACCGTTTCCGTGCCGCCGATGTAGCCGGCCACGGTCGGGCAGATGAACAGCAGGTGGGGGAACTCTTTTTTCACGCGCTGACTGCCTCGTGCTGGGGCGCCGGGGCCGGCTGGCGGGCGGTGTATAACAGGGCGCCCTGCAGGCCGAGGAACAGCATGACCCAGGCGCGGCTGACGGAGCCCATGAACACCGTATTGGTGAAGCTGCACAACACCAGGATCAGGGCAAACGCAAACAAGATGCGGCCTTCGAAGGACTGGCGCTGGCGCCAGCCGGTTACCAACAGGGCGGCGTACAGCCAGAGCAGGGCGAGCAGGCCGAACACGCCGTAGAACGAGGCGTAGAACAGGAAGGCATTGTGCGGCTCGACGAAGGCCTTGGCCTCTTCCCCCCTGGGCTTGCTGGCCCATGCGGCTTCGAAACCAGCCTGGCCGCCGCCCACCAGTGGATGCGCACGGAACACGCCCCAGGCAGTCTTCCACATTTCGGCGCGATAACCCAACGAAGTCTGCGTGACATTCTGCTGTAACAGCTGGATGTCGCTGACCGCATCCTGGATCCGCTTTTGCACCGTCGGGGCCATCAGCAGCGCCATGGCGGCGATGATGCAGAGCAGAGCGGCCTTGACCCGGTTCTGTTTGGCAAACAGGTTGGTGATGATGAACGGCAACAGTGCCAGCACCACCCACATGCCGGTTCGGCCCATGCCCGAGGCCAGCCCGGCAAAAAACAAAGCCATGCCGGTGGCATAAACGGCGCGCATGGCCTTGTTTGTTTCAAATTTATACAGAATCGAGAGCAGGAGCACGCCGATGGCCAGGAACTGGGAATACAGGATGTAATTGGCGATCAGGGACGGCGGATCGAGCGGCCACCAGCCTTTGTAGGGCAGTTGCGCGTAGCAGAAGCCGACGAAAGTCCCCAGCAGCAGCGCACGGATCCAGGGCAGGATGCGCATCTGGCTGGCGACCAGGAAGGTCATGGGGGCAATCAGCCAGTCGAGATTGGTCAGCGGTTTTTGGCTGGCGGGGTGAATCAGCAGCGATACCAGCGGCAAGGCGGCCAGCACCAGCGCCGGCCAGGTCCAAGGCAGGCTGCGCCAGTCGCGCACGGCCTTGCTGAAGCCGCCGCCCGCGGCAAACAGCAGGAAGCCGAGCGCCAACAGGATGAACAGGAATGCCTTGGACAGGGGAAGAAAGAAGAATGCCGCCGCGTAGGTCTGTTGTGATGCATTCAGCAGTTTTACCGATTGGCCCTGGTAGCCGTCTGATCTCATAAATTTTTCCGGCGATGCGGCTCTGGCTCTTGAAACAGTAGGCGACTATAGCCTACAAACCGCGCAGCCATCAAGGCTGGCCCGCTGTGTGCGCGGCGCGCGCCAGGCAAAAAAAAACCCGCTCAGGGAGCGGGCTGAATCCATTTCTGTTAAGAAGTGGAGGAGACAGGTGTAATTATGCTGCGTCGCGGCATATCGTTCCAATTTATTTTTGGAATTCCAGTCATTCCTCCTGCTTATAACACTTTGCAGCTTACCACCACGTCGCTGCGGTTGGCATCGCCCACCACACCGCTGCCGTTGGTGATCGTGCACTCCTGGCCGGCAGGCTGGGTGAACACCGACAAGCCGTACGCCGTGCCGACCGGGATGGTGCCCGGAATGGTGAAACTGGTGGCGCCCTTGGCGATGGCAATCTGGCCGCTCGAGCTGCCGTTGACCAGGACCAGGTTGTCGGCGCTCAGCGGACCCGAGGTGAGGTCTTTGGCAATGCTGGCCACCGAGCCGCCCACGGTGTACTGGTTCTGCTGGCAGAGGATGCTGATGGCAATCGTGGTGGTGTGGCCGGCTGAGCCACGGCCGCCTGCCACCGAGCAGGTCATGTGGTCCGGCTGGGTCTTGATGGTGACGTTGTATTCGGTGCCGTAGCTGATGCTGTTGGGGAAGCTGAAACTGGTAGCGCCGTTGGGCACCTTGAGCTCTTCGCCGTTATTATTCACCAGCACCAGGTTCGGGTTGGTCAGGCCGGCGATGCTGCCGGCAATCACGAAGTCGGCCTTGCCGCCGCAACCGACCAGGGCTGCGGCCAGCAGGGCCGCACCAATGACTTGAACTTTCATCTGTTGTCCTTATTAGGTTTTGATGCAGGTGACGACCACATCGACCACGTTGCGCGCGGGCATGGTGCCGGTGCCTTTGCTCACTTCGCATTTCTGGCCGGTCGGCTGCGTCAGCACGGTCACGCCATAGACATTCTGGTTGCCAATCGGGGTCGCGAACTGCCAGGTGCTGGCGCCGTTGGCGACGGCCAAGGTTTGGGCGCCGTTGGCCAGTACCAGGCCGTCGGCGCTCAGAGGCCCCGAAATGCCGTTGACCACGCTGCTTACAGTGCCGCCCAGGGTGTACGGGTCGGCAGTGCAGGTCACCGAGGACTGCAGGTAGGTGTAGTAATTGATCTTGCCGGTATTGTTGCCCGTTTTGCAGGTCACATTGGCCGGGGTGGTCTTGATCGTGACGTTGAACTGGGAGTCCGGCGCCATCAGGGTCTTGAAGAAATAATTGGCGGTGCCGGCGGTGTTGATTTCCAGGTCGTCGCCGCCGTTGTTCTGCAGCACCAGGCCGCCGCGATCAAGGCCGATGACCTGGACGCCCAGGTTCAAGCTGCCGTTGCCCTTGCCGCCGCAGGCGGCCAGTCCGGCGACGCACAGCAGCGCGGCGGCGGCAGACAGATACTTACTCTTCATTCCACTTTCTCCAGTCGGTTGCGCGCGTCGCGCGGTCAAATCGGCGCCTATTTTAGTGCATTTGCTACTTCTTTAGCCGTTTTGGCTATCTTTTCCCTTGTAACAGCTTGCAACCGCGGCGCGGTACAATGCGCCCATGAAGCCGAAAGCCATCCTGTTCGACCTGGACGATACCCTGTGGCCGATTGCGCCCGTGATAGCCGAGGCGGAAGTCACGCTGCATGCCTGGCTGACGGCCCATGCGCCGAAAGTGGCGGCGCAGTGGTCGATCGATGCCTTGCGCGCGCACCGCGCCGAACTGGCGGCGGCCCAGCCCGAATTGCTGATCGACCTGGGCAAATTGCGGCGCGCCAGCCTGCATGCGGCCTTTGCGGCGGCCGGCGAGGACGCCGCCCATGTCGAGGGCGCCATGGCGCACTTCTTTGCCGCGCGCAATGCGGTCACGCCGTACGACGACGTGCTGCCGGGCTTGCTCAAGCTGCGCCAGCATGTGCAACTGGGCACGATTTCCAATGGCAATGCCGATCTTGAAGTCATCGGCCTCGCCCACCATTTCAAGGTATCGCTGGCGGCCGCCCATTTCGGCGCGGCCAAACCGGCGCCGGACATCTTCCGCGCCGCCTGCCAGGCGCTGGGCGTGGCGCCGCACGATGCGGTGTATGTCGGCGACGACCTGGCGCTCGATGTGGCGGGGGCGCAGGCGGCCGGCTTGCGCGCGGTGTGGATGAACCGGCGCGGCGCGGCATTGCCGGAGGGAGCGCCGCAGCCCGACGCGATTTGCGCCACGCTCGATGAATTGCTTGCGTGGCTGGAACAACAGTTGGCAGAATAGACCTATGCAACTCGATATTCGTGCCCAAACCCTGCTCAAAGCCCTGGTCGAGCGCTACATTGCCGACGGCCAGCCGGTGGGCTCGCGCGCCTTGTCCAAGATTTCCGGGCTGGAGCTGTCGCCGGCCACCATCCGCAACATCATGGCCGACCTGGAAGAGCAGGGCTATGTGGCCAGCCCGCACACCTCGGCGGGGCGGGTGCCGACCCCGCGCGGCTACCGCATCTTTGTCGATACCCTGCTGACCGTGCAGCATATCGACGAGCGCGCCGTGCAGGCCGGCCTGCAGGTTGCCTCGCCGCAGCCGCAAAAGCTGATTGCCAATGCGGCCCAGATGCTGTCGTCGCTGACCCAGTTTGCCGGGGTGGTGGTGGCGCCGCGCCACGAGTCGGTGTTCCAGCAGATCGAGTTCCTGCGCCTGGGCGAAAAGCGCGTGCTGCTGGTGATCGTGCTGCCGGGCGGCGACGTGCAAAACCGCATCCTGCTGACCGACGTCGACTACACGCCGGCCCAGTTGCAGCAGTCGGCCAATTTCATCAACCAGCATTATTCCGGGTTGTCGTTCGAGGATGTGCGCGGGCGCCTGCAGCACGAGCTGCGCCAGCTGCGCGACGATATGGGCCGCCTGATGCAGGCGGCGGTGGAGGCCGGCAGCGAGGCGATGGCCGAGTCGGTCGAGGACATGGTGATCGCCGGCGAGCGCAACTTGCTGTCGGTGAGCGACCTGTCGTCGAATATGAGCTCGCTGCGTGCGATGTTCGACCTGTTCGAGCAAAAGACCGGGCTGATGCAGCTGCTGGACGTGTCGTCCAAGGCCTCCGGCGTGCAGATTTTCATCGGCGGCGAGTCGCAGCTGGTGCCGATGGATGAAATGAGTGTGGTGACCGCGCCTTACGAGGCCAATGGCAAGATCGTGGGGACGCTGGGGGTGATCGGGCCGACCCGCATGGCGTACGAGCGGGTGATCCCGATTGTCGATATCACGTCGCGGCTGCTGTCCAACGCGCTCAGCAACCACTGAAAAGATAAATGGGGACGTACCCCATTTATTTTTTAGTGCTTGTGCGGGCAGTTGGTCTTGGTGCAGCTGCCGTAGATGGCCAGCGCGTGTTCGGCGATCTTGAAGCCGC
>JBCNOX010000699.1:0-2618 GCA_039593645.1 Pseudoduganella sp. | reverse complement strand
AAGACAGCGATATTAGCAGGTTTTGCTCAAAAATGGAAGAGACAATAGACGCCAAACCGGCCACTCAGGCGGTTCCGAAGGGGATATCGACGTCTTTCGTGGGCAATATTTCAGCCCAGCTAACATCATGAATCCGGCGAAAAATGCGTTGCCGGAAGCAGAATGATATCAGATCGCGAGGCCAGCAGCCACTCCGGATGCCCAGGCCCACTGGAAGTTGTAGCCACCCAACCATCCGGTCACGTCCACTGTTTCACCAATGAAGTACAGGCCCGGCACGTTCTTGCATTCCATCGATTGCTGGGACAGTTCGCGCGTGTCCACCCCGCCGCGCGTGACTTCGGCCTTGCGATAGCCTTCCGAGCCGTTCGGGGTGATGGTCCACTGGTTGACGGCGCGGCCCAGCTTGCGCAATGTGTCGTCCTTCATGTCGGCGATGCGCGCTTCGGGGTCCAGGCCTTGCACTTGCAGCAGGCCTTCCGCCAGGCGGGCGGGGAGCCATTGCGACAGCAGGTTGCCAAGTTGCTTCTTCAGCGTGCCCTTCCCTTCGATCAGGGTCTGCGCCAGGTCCATCTCCGGCAACAGGTTGATGGTGATCGGGGTGCCGGCCTGCCAGAACGAGGAAATCTGCAGGATGGCCGGGCCGCTCAGGCCGCGGTGGGTGAACAGCAGGTCTTCCCGGAAGCGCGCGCCAGTCGGGTTGCGGCCTTTCAGCGAGCCGGTTTCCACGTCCACCTCCAGCGACACGCCGGACAAAGGCACGAACGGAGCCCATTCCTGCGCATCGAAGGTAAGCGGCACCAGGGCGGGGCGTGGGTCGACCAGCTTCAGCCCGAACTGCTTGGCAATCCGGTAGCCGAAATCGGTTGCGCCGATCTTCGGGATCGACAAGCCGCCAGTGGCAACAACAATCGACGCCGCGTGGATTTCTTCGCCTTCGTTCGTTTGCAGGATGTAGCCGGCGCCGTTCTGCTGCAGCGCTTCCACTTTCGCGGGCATGCGCCAGTGCACGTTGCCATCAGAGCATTCATCCTTCAGCATCTGGATGATCTGCTCGGCGGAGTCGTCGCAGAACAGTTGTCCTTTGTGCTTTTCGTGGAAGCCGATGCGGTGCTTCTTCACCATTGCCAGGAAGTCCTGCGGCGTAAAGCGCGACAGCGCGCTCTTGGCGAAATGCGGGTTCTCGGACAGGAAATTGGCGGGACCGGCGTTAATATTAGTGAAGTTACAACGGCCACCGCCGGAGATGCGGATCTTCTCCGCCAGCTTCGCCGCATGATCGATCAGCACCACGCGCTTGCCACGCTTGCCGGCCGTGGCCGCGCACATCATGCCCGCCGCGCCCGCGCCGATCACTGCTACATCGTACTGATTTGCCATTTCCTGCCGCCCTGCCCCGAGACCAAACCCACCATTTTACAGGAGGCAAATGTCCACCTTGGGGTCAGGAACAGAAGTGGACATTTCTTTTCACAAACTGTCCACTTCCGTTCCTGACCCCAAGGTGGACATTTGGCGGGCGACATCTTTGCAGTGGGCCACCTGCTGGGCAATCGAGTCCGGCACCGGGACTTCTCCGCGCAGCACGGCCTGGATCCAGGCAGCGGTAGATTCTGCGCTTTTATCCTCCGGCAGCACGGGCAAGTTTTCGACCAGGGTCTGCTTCTCGACCAGCACGGTGCGCTCGCCATCGTGGAACCAGTCGATCTTCTGCGCCTTGTTGGCGTTGGCGACAGTCTCGCCTTCCGTGCCGCGCATCAGGAAGGCATGGCCTTTGTTCAGCGTGAAGAACTCGCCCAGCGATTCCAGGTATTCCGGGTGGGTGTAGGACACCAACCGCAGCGCAGGCCCTTCGAATGGCTGCATGATCTTCACCAGCGTATGCGTCGAATTGCGCACGCCAAGGATGCGACGCAGCGACAGCATCCACGCCAGGCGCGGCGCCAGCGCATCGATGGTGATGAAGGCTACGTGCCCGTTCGCCAGCGCCGCCTCTGCCGAAGCATGGTCTGGCGATGCGTGCACGCCCAGCGCCTCGAACACTTCCGCAGTGGCTACGCGGCCCACATCATGCGCCACGCCATGCACCAGCACCGGGACGCCTTCGCGCGCCAGCAGCAGCGCCAGCAACGCCGTCAGGTTGGCCATCTTGCGGGCGCCGTTATAGCTTGGGATTACCACCGGCGCGAATTCACCGGTTGGCGCACGCAGCTTGTCGAACGAAGCTTCAGACGCTTCCAGGAAGCCTTCCAGCTCGTCCACCGATTCGCCCTTGATCCGCATCGACAGCAGAATGCCGCCAAGCTCAAGGTCCGACACGCGTTCATCCAGAATCGCGCCCCACAATTCGCGCGCCTGCTCGCGGTTCATGCTGCGGGCGCCCTTCGCGCCCCGGCCGATCTCCTTGATGTATGGAGCGGCGTGGAAAGGTTGTTTAGTCGTCATTCAGCCAGTTTACGGCATTTCGGCTACACTGTTAGACCCAAGAAGCAAAACTGAAGCAAGAAGCAGACTGATCATGATTGCCCAAAACCTTGAAAACATTAACGTTACCTCGTTCGCATCCATGCCTACCCCAGAGGAGCTGCATGCGAAACTGCCGCTGACCGACAAGGCTT
>JBCNOX010000698.1:0-2623 GCA_039593645.1 Pseudoduganella sp. | reverse complement strand
CAGCACTTTCGGGTGGTCGATGCCGTCGATCTTCGGCTTGCGCACGCGGATGCCGGTGGCGACGATCACGTCGTCATAGCCGCCCGCCAGCAGTTCTTCGCGCGTGACGCGGTGATTGAGCTGCAGCCTGACGCCGGTCAGCTCGATCTTGCGGCCAAAGTAGCGCAGGGTTTCGTTGAATTCTTCCTTGCCCGGGATCTGCTTGGCAATATTGAACTGGCCGCCAATACGGTCGCTCGAGTCGAACAGGGTCACGTCGTGGCCGCATTCGGCCGCCACCGTAGCCGCCGACAGGCCGGCAGGACCTGCTCCCACCACCGCCACCTTGCGGCGCACGGCAGCCTTGCGGTACACCAGCTCCGTCTCATGGCAGGCGCGCGGATTGACCAGGCAGCTTGCGCGCTTGTTCTGGAAGGTGTGGTCAAGACAGGCCTGGTTGCATCCGATGCAAGTATTGATTTCGTCGACGCGGTTCGCAGCTGCCTTGTTGACGAACTCGGCATCCGCCAGGAAGGGACGCGCCATCGACACCATGTCGGCATCGCCGCGGCGCAGGATGTCTTCCGCCTCCGCCGGCATATTGATACGGTTCGAAGCCACCACCGGAATGGTCACCTCCTTGCGCAGGCGCCCCGCCACTTCGGCAAAGGCGGCGCGCGGCACCGAGGTCACGATAGTCGGCACGCGGGCTTCATGCCACCCAATACCGGTGTTCAGGATCGTGGCGCCGGCGCGCTGCAAAGCCTTGGCGACGGTCACCACCTCTTCCCAGGTATTGCCGCCGTCTACCAGGTCCAGCAGCGAATGCCGGTACATGATGATGAAGTCGCGACCGACTGCATCGCGCATGCGGCGCACGATTTCCACCGGCAGGCGCATGCGGTTCTCGATGCTGCCGCCCCAGCGGTCGGTGCGCAGGTTGGTGCGCGCGCACAGGAACTGGTTCAGCAGGTAGCCTTCGCTGCCCATTACCTCCACGCCGTCGTAGCCGGCCTTCTGCGCCAGCTTGGCGGCGCGCACGTAAGCCTTGATGGTGGATTCGATGCCGCCTTCCGTCAGCGCCTTCGGCTTGAAGGGCGAGATCGGCGATTTCTTGTCCGAGGCCGACACGGCAAACGGCTGGTAGCCATAGCGCCCCGCGTGCAGGATCTGCATCAGGATCTTGCCGCCTTCTTCGTGCACGGCACGGGTCAGCTTGCGGTGGTTGAAGACGTCGCCGATGAAATTCATGGTGCCGCCGAAGGGCAGCAGCCAGCCCTGGCGGTTCGGCGAGATGCCGCCGGTAACGATCATTCCCACGCCGCCCCTGGCGCGCTCACGGTAGAAGGCAGCCAGCTTGTCATAATTGAAGAAGCGGTCCTCCAGCCCCGTGTGCATGGAACCCATGATGACGCGGTTGCGCAGGGTGGTAAAACCCAGGTCGAGGGGCGAAAGAAGATGAGGGAAATTCGTGGTCATAGCGGAAAGGCGGGAGTTCAGTGCGCTGTCTAACGATGGAAGCGCGCGGCGCTTGTATTCTGCCACCAGTTACCTTACGCTGGTAGCATGAAGCGACTGTTATTAGTACTGTTCCTCGGTTTTACCGCGCCCGCCTTTGGCGCGGGACAGGCGGCCCGTTTGGAAGTTCCGAAGCTGGAAGTATCCGTCAACCGGGTGAAGACAGACGCGCAGCAACTCTATGAAGTGAACGCCAGCGGCACTGTCCATGCATCGCTGCCAACAGTCTGGCGCACCCTCACCACTTACGACCGCATGGAAGAATTCGTGCCCGACATGGCGTCGTGCCGGGTGCTTTCCCGCAATGGCAACGAAGTCATCATTGAGCAATTTGGAACGGCCCGCTTCCTGTTCATGTCGCGCTCCATCCATCTTGTCGTGCGTGCAACGGAACAGCCGATGTCGTCGATCGACATCGCCCTTGTCTCGGGGGACATGAAGCATTACGAGGCGCGCTGGGAATTGATTCCCATTCCGGAAACCGGCGGCACCCGCGTGGTCTACACCGGGCGCCTGATGCCGAACTTCTACGTTCCGGGCCTGCTTGGCACCAACATCATCCGCGGCGATATCGAACGCATGATGAATGCGGTGCTGGCCCATCTTGAGCGCCAGCCGGCACTGCCGAAACAGTCCGAACTGGCACGCGGCCTGGGCGGCGTGCCCAGCGTGCCTTAAGCCGCCGCTTAAGCGGTGTAGTGGTCGCGGTCGCGTACTTCTGCAAAATTCTCCAGGCTGCCGATACGGATTACCACCGGGTTCATAGTCGATGCAGTCTGCATCGAGCGCCAGGCGAATTGCCATTCTTTCTCAACCGCATCTTCACGCGTCTTGGTGAAGGCTGCGCCCAGGGCGGCGCGGCCGCCGTATTCAACGGCGCCATCGATGCCGGCCCAATTTGGCAGCGTGCGCTGGACCGCGCGATGGATGCGCTCACCGAATTCCTCGGTGTTGTGGATCACCAGGCAGCTGTCGGCGCCAAAGTGATCGAACAGGTCGCGGTTCCAGGCTTGCGAGAAGCTCAGCGTCAGGAAGCTGCCCACAGGGCGCAGCACGAACTGGCCGTCCTTCAAGGCTTGTTCGAGTTCGCTGCGCGGGCCGTAGCGGTGCAGCGTAGGTGGGCGTT
>JBCNOX010000697.1:0-2624 GCA_039593645.1 Pseudoduganella sp. | reverse complement strand
TGTAGTACGGGTGCGAAGGAATCGAATCCACCGGGTGGCCGTCCGGGCCCAGGTTTTCTTTCACTTCGATGCCGTCCGGGTTGGACGAGCCGACTTCGTGCAGCGCGATCAGGTGCGCAGCCACCAGACCCAGCAGGACCAGCGGGATGGCGATCACGTGGAAGGCGAAGAAGCGGTTCAGGGTCGCGTCGGACACCACGTAGTCGCCACGGATCCACAGCGACAGGTCAGGGCCGATCAGCGGAATTGCGCCGAACAGGTTGACGATCACCTGGGCGCCCCAGTACGACATCTGGCCCCAAGGCAGCAGGTAGCCGAAGAAGGCCTCGGCCATCAGGCACAGGAAAATGGCGAAACCGAACAGCCAGATCAGCTCACGTGGCTTACGGTAGGAACCGTACATCAGGCCGCGGGTCATGTGCAGGTAAACGATGATGAAGAAGGCCGAGGCGCCGGTCGAGTGCATATAACGCACCAGCCAGCCCCATGGAACTTCGCGCATGATGTATTCAACCGACGCGAACGCCAGGCCGGCGTCCGGCTTGTAGTGCATGGTCAGGAAGATGCCGGTGACGATCTGCAGCACCAGGACCAGCATGGCGAGGGAACCGAAGATGTACCAGAAGTTGAAGTTTTTCGGGGCGTAGTATTTGCCCCATTGGTCGTTCCACAGCTTGGTGGCAGGGAAGCGGTCGTCGACCCAGCCCATGAGCTTCTTGGCGGCTGGTGCGTCGGCAGGGAATTTGGTTTCCTTGAATGCGGCCATGGATTATGCCTCGCCTTTCTCGTCTTTACCGATGATCAGCTTGCTGTCGCCCAGGTACATATGGCGCGGCACTTGCAGGTTGTCCGGAGCAGGCTTGTTCTTAAATACGCGGCCAGCCAGGTCGAAGGTGGAACCGTGGCATGGGCACAGGAAGCCGCCCAGCCAGTTGTCTGGCAGCGAAGGCTGTGCGCCTGGGGTGAATTTCGAGGACGGGGAGCAGCCCAGGTGGGAGCAGATGCCCACGGCCACCAGGATTTCGGGCTTGATCGAGCGATGCTGGTTGCGGGCGTATTCCGGCGTCAGGTCGTCGGGGGTACGCTCGGACTTCGGATCGGCCAGTTCGCCTTCGTCTTTCGCCAGCGTTGCCACCATTTCCGGGGTACGCTTCAGGATCCAGACTGGCTTACCGCGCCATTCAACGGTTTTCATTTCGCCCGGCTGCAGCGTAGAGATGTCCACTTCCACCGGTGCACCAGCTGCCTTCGCGCGCTCGGACGGCTGGAACGTGCTTACCAGGGCGCCAGTTGCACCCAAACCGACCACACCACCTGCCGCACATGTTGCGACGAGGAGACCGCGACGGCTCGAATCGACCTGCTTCTCGTTACTCATACAAACCCCAATCAGTCAAAAATCCGAAATCTTTATTGTTAAATGAGCTTCTAGCAACCTTAAATTATAAAGGAGTGAAGATGCGATTTAAAGCAAAACCTTGCAAATAGCCAATCCATCCCAATGTTGCGCCTCTTGCGTGTTCCAGGAATTTGCAGCAAAGTTGATACAAATCTATAAATTTTTAGGGAGTATGTGTTATGGGAATGATGCAAGAATTTAAAGAATTTGCAATGAAAGGCAATGTCATCGACCTGGCGGTCGGCGTCATCATCGGTGCCGCCTTCGGCAAGATCGTCGATTCTCTGGTGTCGGACGTGATCATGCCGCCGATCGGCATGCTGCTGGGCGGCCTCGATTTCGCTAACTATTACATTCCTCTCAACGGTCAGGCGCACAACCTGGCCCTGGCCGAAGCGAAAAAGCTGGGCGCCGTGATCGCCTATGGCAATTTCTTCACCATCTTGTTGAATTTCATCATCCTGGCCTTCGTGATCTTCCAGATGGTACGCCTGGTCGCCAAGCTGCGCCGCGCCGAAGCGCCGGCCGCCGCCCCGGCGGAACCTGCACCACCTTCAGAAGATATCGTGCTCCTGCGCGAAATCCGCGATTCTTTGCGAAAATAGGAGTTAACTCCCATTTTGTAGCAATACCGCCATGCGAAAACTCTGGTTATTGTTTGCACAAACGGTGACCATCGCATTGGCACTGTACTTTGTATACACGGCCGTGCAGCGGCCGGCCGTGCTGCCCAAGCCGGTGCCGACCGCCGCCCACACGGCAGTGCTGGCCGATGCCAGCGCTCCGCCCTCCCCCGGCTCTTACCGCGCCGCCGCCGGCCGCGCCATGCCGGCGGTCGTGAATATCCTGACCACCAAGGCGGTGCGCAAGCGCCATCCGCTGTCGCGCGATCCCTTCTTCAAGCGCTTCTTCGGCGACCGTGACGAGGAAGATGACCAGAACAGCCTCGGTTCCGGCGTGATCGTCAGCCCGCAAGGCTATATCCTGACCAATTACCATGTGGTGGAAGCGGCCGACGAAATCCAGGTCGTGCTGCCGGATGGCCGCAAGGCGGCCGCCAAGATGGTCGGCACCGACCCGGAGACCGACCTGGCCGTGATCCGCATTGAGCTGGACAAGCTGCCGGTGGTGACCCTGGGCCAGGTCGAGCAGGCCAAGGTGGGCGACGTGGTGCTGGCCATCGGCAACCCGTTCGGCGTGGGCCAGACCGTCACCATGGGCATCA
>JBCNOX010000696.1:0-2639 GCA_039593645.1 Pseudoduganella sp. | reverse complement strand
GGCGAAGCCAGGTCGGCCAGCTTGTTGATGACGATATCGCGGTGCTCGGTGCGTTCCGCGGTGTGGCCGCCGCCAGTAGATGCGGTGGCCGACTTTGGCTGCAGGACTTCCCACTGGACGGACTTGACTTCGATCCAATCCTTGTGGGCGGTATCGGTGGACTCGCCTTTGATACCGTCGATTTGCAGGTAAACGTCGATTGCCATGGTATTCCTTTCTGTGTTTAAAAATAAAAATTACGACTTGGTCGATTGCGGCAGCTCCGCGACCAAACGGAGTGAAACGGACAGCTCGTCGAGCTGGAAGTGGGGACGCAGGAAGGACACAGCGCGATACACGCCTGGACGGCCAGGCACTTCAGACACTTGCACGTTAGCTTCACGCAGCGGGAACTGCGCTTTTTGCTCCTGGCTGGCGTTATCGTCCAACAGCACGTACTGGGTCAGCCAGCGGTTCAGGTAATCCTCGACGTTCGAAGCGGCGGCGAAGCTGCCGATCTTGTCGCGCATCATGGCCTTCATATAGTGGGCGATACGCGATACGGCGAAGATGTACTGCAGCTGGGCCGACAGCACGGCGTTGGCGTTGGCAGCGTCGGTGTTGTACTTGCGCGCTTTCTGCGCGGACTGCGCGCCGAAGAAGGCCGCGTAGTCGGTGTTCTTGCAATGCACCAGCGAGATGAAGCCCAGGTCGCTCAGCTCTTTCTCGCGGCGGTCGGTAATGGCGATTTCGGTCGGGCATTTCAGCGCGACTTCGCCTTCGTCGGTCTTGAAGGTGTGGGTCGGCAGGTCTTCCACCAGGCCGCCGCCTTCCACGCCGCGGATGGCGGCGCACCAGCCGAAGTCCTCGAAGGCGCGGGTCAGGCGCACGCCAAAGGCGTAGGCAGCGTTACACCACAGGTATTTCTGGTGGTCGGTGCCGTCCACGTCTTCCACGTAGTTGAAGCCCTCCACGGTGGCGCCGTCGGCCGGGTTGAACGGCAGGCGGCCCAGGAAGCGCGGCAGGGTGAGGCCGACGTAGCGCGAATCTTCGGACTCGCGGAACGACTTCCACTTGGCGTATTCCACGGTGTCGAACACTTTCGACAGGTCGCGCGGCTTGCCCAGGTCGGCGTAGGTTTCCAGGCCAAACAGTTCCGGCGAAGCGGAGCTGATGAAAGGCGCATGGGCGGCCGCCGCCACGTGCGACATCTGCTCGATGAAGTACATGTCTTCCGGCTGGCGGGTGATTTCGAAGTCGCCCAGCAAGGCGCCGAACGGAGCACCACCGAAGGTGCCGAATTCCTCTTCGTAGACCTTCTTGAACATGGAGCTCTGGTCGAATTCCAGCGCGCCCTGGAAGTCCTTGACCAGTTCCTTCTTGGTCGCGTTCAGCATCTTGATCTTCAGGCCGGTGCTGGTGGCGGTGTTCTTGACCAGGTAATGCAGGCCGGTCCAGCTGCTTTCCAGCTTCTGGAATTCCGGTGCGTGCATGATGACCGACAGCTGCGACGAGATCAGGCGGTCCAGTTCCGCCACGCGGGCGTCGATGGTGGCGGCCAGGTTGTCCGACACCACCACGGTGCCGGCCATGACCTGTTGCGCCAGTTCGGAGATGATGTCCTTCGCACGGGCGTGCTCGGTGGTCGATTTGGCGACCTTGCTTTGCTCGACGATCTGGTCGAGCAAGTTTACTTCTGCGGTGGCCAATGCACCGCCGGCGTTCAATTGTGCCGACATCTTATTCTCCTTTTTCAGCCTTCTGGCCCAGCTCGGCCAGTTTCTCGGTACTACGCAATACGTCGTTCAGCAGGTCTTCCAGCTTGTCGTTGCCGGCCAGCTTGTTGCGCAGGTCGGCCAGCTTGTTGCGCGCTTCCAGCAACTGGCGCAACGGCTCCACCTGCTGTACCACCGCCTCCGGGCGGAAGTCCGTCATGGCCTTGAATTTCAGGTCGACGCCGAACTGGCCCTCGCCGCCCAGTTCGTTGGGCACGCGGAAGGCGGCACGCGGCTCCACGCCCTTCATCACTTCATCGAAGTTGTCGCGGTCGATGTTGACGAAGCTGCGGTCCTTCAGGCGCTTCTTCTCCACCTCGGAATTGCCGCCGAAATCACCGACAACCCCCATCACAAAGGGCAGCTCCTTGTTTTCGATCGCGTCGCCGATCTCCACGTCATAGGTCATCTGGACCCGTGGCGGACGGATTTTCTGCAGGCGCTTCTGGACGCTTTCGTTTTTGGACATGGCTTCTCCTTCTTTGGACTTGGTGGTTATTTCAGTGCGCCGAATGGGTCGGCGCTAGGGGTCGATGCAGGTTTCACTTGCTGCGCGCGGTTTCGCACGGCATTGGCGGCCGCATTGGCGGCGGTATTGGAGTTGGAGCGCGGCTGGACCTTCTTGTCGGCATTCGGCACCAGCACGGTTTCGCCCAGGCTCTCGCGCAGCAGCTTGGCCAGATCCTGGGATTCGGTGCGGATCGAGCCGGACAGGTTGTTCTGGCGGCTCAAGTCACCCAGCGCGCGGGTGGACAAGCGCAGGCCGGAAATGGCAATGATGCTGTTGGCCAGCTGGTCGGACGGATCGCGCACCAGGATCTCCTGGGCGCTCACAATCGCTTCGCCATATTGCCCTGCGTCATAGCGGGACTGGGCGATGTTCAC
>JBCNOX010000695.1:0-2640 GCA_039593645.1 Pseudoduganella sp. | reverse complement strand
TACACGCTGGCGGCGGCCATCAGGAGCACCAGGGCAGCGAGCGCGGCGCCGCGCCGCCACAGCAGCCGCATCATGGCTTGACGGGAATTGCCTGCTCGGCCCGTGCGGCGCTGTTGCCGGGCTTGGCTTGCGCCTCTTGTTCCGCCTTGTCCTCAACCTTGTTCTCGGCCTTGTCTTCCACCTTGTCTTCCGGCTTGCTGGCCGGTGGCGGCTCCACCCACTTGCCCGCCTTGACCAGGGTTTGCTTCAGCGCCGGCAGCGGGAACTCCATGGAGTAGGCCTTCTGGGCATAAGGCAGGGCTTCGTCAAACTTTTTCTGCTTGGCGTAGATCAGGCCGATGTTGTAATTGATGGCCGGGTCGTCGGGCGAAATCTCGACCGCCTTTTGCAGCATGTCCAGCGCCGGGCCCAGGCGCCCCTTGGCATAGGCAAAGCGCGCATACATCAGCCAGGCGTTGCTGTCGTCGGGATAGAAGCGCACGGCACGCTCGAAATAGCACTCGATCGGCAGCTTGGCGCCTTCGATGATGCCGCGCGGGTTGCGCGGCGCCAGGCGCAGCGCCGTATTCAGGGCGCGCGGGTGGTTCGGGATGTGCAGCAGCGTGTATTCCAGGTCGCCGCCCAGGGTGCCGGACTCGCCGCGGATGCCTTGCTCGATGTCGTCGGTGAAGTGGCGCGAATGCACCAGCTTCAGGAAGTAGTCCGGCACGGTACGGAAGTCGTGCTGGTTGGCACCGGTTTCGCCGCAGTACATGCGAGCGCTGCCGGGAACGGCAATGGCGTACAGGATGGCGGCCAGCGCCAGGCAACGGGTGTTCATGCTTCCTCCGTGGAGCCGGCCGGAGCCGGAAGAACCTGCGATTGGGGCAGCACGCTGTCGAGCATGCGTGCCAGTTCAACGGTGCGCGCCTGGCGCGATGCCGCGGCCACCGCTGCCGGCGCCGGCAAGGGCGCCTGGCCGGCGCGCGCCAGCTGCAGGAAATGCAGCAGGCCGCGCTTGATGCCTTCGCTGTCGTCCAGCGGGGCGATGGTATCGACCCCGGCCGCGCGCAAGGTGGCGGCGGTGTCGCCGGCGGCATCGGTCAGGGCCAGGATCGGGCGGCCGGCGCGCAGATATTCGTACAGCTTGGCCGGGATCTGGTGGTTGCAGTTGCTCGCCTGCAGCACCAGCAAGCCGTCGGCCGACAGCATTTCCGCCAGCGCGGTCTGGTACGGCACGTGCGGCGCCAGGCTGACCAGGTCGCTGATGCCGTGCTCGGCCAGCAGGGCGCCGACATAGTCGTCATGGGCGGTGGCGCGCAGCACGATGTGCAGCTGGCTGGCATCGATGGCGCCGGCCGCCTTCAGCTCGGACAGCGCGCGCACCAGCGGCACCGGGTCGCGTTCGGACGGGTAGATGATGCCGCTGTGGATCAGGGTGAACGGCTGGCCGGGCGCGCGCGCAGGGGTGCCGGCCTGGGCCGCGTTGCGGAAATTTTCCTCGTCGTAGCCGTTCTCCAGCATGACGAAGCGGCTGCGCGGCAGTTCCGGGTAGCGTGTGGTATAGGTCACCACCGCGCTGGGCGTATTGCACACCACCAGCGCCGCGTTGTGTACCGCCTTGCGTTCGATCCAGCGCCAGATGGCGCGCACCCGCGGGTCGCGCGGGTAGTTGGTGTCGGTCATCGGGTCGCGGAAGTCGACCACCCACGGCAGGCGGGTCAGCTTGTGCAGCAGCAGGCCGATCAGGGTGGCGCTGGCAATCGGGTAAGTGGTCCACAGCACTTGCGGACGGTATTGACGCACCAGCGACAGCCCGGCAGGCACGGCGCCCAGGCACCAGCCGACAAAGCGGTCGGGCCAGGCGGTGAAGCCCAGGTAACGCCCGCGCCAGGCCAAGTGGCGCCCGGAATCGATGGCAAAGGCGCGCTTGACCACGGCTTCCGGCGAGATTTCCGCCAGCTGGTCCGGGCCCTGGTTGAGGTAGGCGCGCGGGTGCGCCGACAGTACCAGCGGCTGCCAGCCCAGGGCCGGCAGGTATTGGGCGAACTTCAGCGTGCGCTGGATGCCGCTGCTGCCGCGCAGCGGCGGGAAGTGGAACGCCACCATCAGCACGCGCTTCACCATGCCTGCACCCATTGCGCCGTGCAGTCGCTGACCTGGTCGCGCCAGGCCCGGGTGGAAAAAGTATGGTCGGCGCCGGCCAGCATATGCTGCTGCACGGCAGGGCCGGCCAGCAATTGCTGCCAGCGCGGCGAAGCCTTGGTCATGTCGAGGAACTCCTGCGCCGTCAGGTCGGCGCCACTGAAAATGAACAGGACGCGGCCGCGGAAGCGCTGCATGGCGTCCAGCAGGCGCGCCGGCAGGTCGGCGCTGAGCGGCGGCGCGCTGCCGTCGCGCGGGATGGCCGGCGCCGCCGGCGCGGCCACCGCGGGCTTGGCCGGTTGCCGCCGCGCCGCGCCCAGCACCCCGAGCAGGGAACGCACGGCCGGGCCGGCGGCAAAGCGGCCGCTGAACAGCTTGCGCCACAGGGCCGGGTCGCGCAGGCGCTGCCAGTAATAATGCTTGAGGGTGCTGCGCGCCAGGCCGGCCGCGGTGCGCGCCCAGGGATTGAGCAGCACCAGGCCGCGCACGCGGGCGTCGCGGTGGCCATAGAACAGG
>JBCNOX010000694.1:0-2648 GCA_039593645.1 Pseudoduganella sp. | reverse complement strand
AGATCAGCAAGAAATACAAGGAGCCTGTGCTGGTTTCCGGTACCGACGGCGTCGGCACCAAGCTGAAACTGGCGTTCGAGCTGAACCGCCACGACACCGTGGGCATCGACCTGGTGGCCATGAGCGTCAACGACATCCTGGTGCAGGGCGCCGAGCCGCTGTTCTTCCTCGACTACTTCGCCTGCGGCAAGCTGAACGTGGCGACCGCCACCGACGTGATCAAGGGCATCGCCAAGGGTTGCGAAATCTCCGGCTGCGCACTGATCGGCGGCGAAACCGCAGAAATGCCATCCATGTACCCGGACGGCGAATACGACCTGGCCGGCTTCGCGGTTGGCGCGGTTGAAAAATCCAAGCTGATCGACGGCAGCAAGATCCAGCCGGGCGACGTGGTGCTGGGCCTGGCCTCCTCGGGCGCCCACTCCAACGGTTACTCCCTGGTGCGCAAGATCATCGAAGTGGCCAAGCCGGACCTGGAAGCCGACTTCCACGGCCGCAAGCTGGCCGACGTGCTGATGGAACCAACCCGCATCTACGTCAAGCCGCTGCTGGCGCTGATGGAATCGATGGAAGTCAAAGGCCTGGTGCACATCACCGGCGGCGGCCTGGTCGAAAACATCCCGCGCGTGCTGGCCGACAACCTGACCGCCGAACTGGATGGCGCCTCCTGGACCATGCCACCGCTGTTCAAGTGGCTGCAGCAGCACGGCGGCGTAGCCGACGCCGAAATGCACCGCGTGTTCAACTGCGGTATCGGCATGACCGTGATCGTGTCCGCTGAAAACGCCGACGCAGCCGTGGCCCAGCTGACCGCAGCCGGCGAGATCGTGTCCCGCATCGGCAAGATCCGCGCCCGCGCGGAAGGCGAACACCAGACCATCGTCGTATAAAAAAAATGGGGACGTACCCCATTTTCTGAGAAACGGAGCCTTGCGAGGCTCCGTTTTTTATTTGCGCGTGAAGTCCATGATCCAGTTGGTTTGCCAGCTGGTGCCATCGTCCCAGGAATAGGCCTGCTCCCAGCGTGCCTGGCGCTCGCTGCTGCGGGTCCAGGTAAAGCGCACGCGGGCGGTGCGTCCTTTGTAGACTTCCTCGCCCTCGAAGCGGCCCACGCCGTCGGCATCGAAGCGGCCCACCACCGGTGGCAGCAAGGTGCCGGTGGCGGGATCGAGTCCGCCGTCGCGGTTGGTCAGCCAGTAGATGCTCCAGCGGCCGGTGGCGGGATCGAACACCCGCAGCGTCATTGCCACGAAGCCGGGCCGCCAGTTCCCCAGCGGCCGGTATTCGTCATAGTTGCCGATCCCCGCAGGCAGCGCGTGCACCAGGTTGCTGGCGCTGAAGGTCTCCCATGGGCTGTCCGGGTTGGCGTAATCGGACTGGCGGCGATTCTGCACCGTCCAGTCGCCGTGCAGGAAGTCGAAAGCGTGCCGCGCACGCTCGATATCGGCCGCCGCCACGGCGGATCCGGGCGCGCTCGCCGCCGCCGTGCCTCCCACCGCGCTTGCCGCACCGCTTGCCGCCAGGGCCAGCGCCCCAATCAGTTTCTTCATGGTTGTCTCCTGTGTGAAAGAGCCACCATGCTAGGCCGCCAACAGGCGAGAACCCGCCCTATATGCCGGCCGTATCTGAATCCGATACCACCGGGATTTTCCTGGGCCCATTCCCGGCCCCGGCGCGATCATTTCGTCCTCCCAAACGAAAGGACACGCCATGCTCACCACCATCTTCATCGTCTTCGCCGCCTGTTTTGTCCTGGAGCGCTTGCGGCCCGGCTGGACGCTGCCGCACGTCCGCACCTGGCCGGTGCGCGTGCTGGCCATCAACGCCGTGCAGCTCGGCGTCGTCCTGCTGGCCGGCGTGAGCTGGGAACGCTGGGCTTCGCAAGCCTCGCTGCTTCGCCTGTCGGACCATGTCGGCCCGCTGGCCGGCGGCCTGCTGGCCTACTTCATCGCCACCTTCGTGTTCTATTGGTGGCACCGCGTGCGTCACGAATCGGACCTGCTATGGCGCCTGTTCCACCAGATCCACCACAGCCCTCAGCGCATCGAAGTCATCACCTCGTTCTACAAGCATCCCGGCGAAATGATCGTCAACTCGGTCATCGGCAGCCTGCTGGTATATGCCTTCCTTGGCCTGTCGCCGGAAGCCGGCGCGGTCTACACCCTGTGCACCGCGCTCGGCGAATTCTTCTACCACACCAGCGTCACCACGCCGCGCTGGGTCGGCTGGTTCTTCCAGCGCCCCGAGATGCACCGCATCCACCACCAGTACGGCCGCCACAGGAACAACTACGGCGACATCGTGTGGTGGGACATGCTGTTCGGTACCTACGAGAACCCGGAGAAGTTCGAAGCAAGCTGCGGCTTCGATCCCGACAAGGAAGAACGCCTGGTGGACATGCTGGCCTACCGCGACGTCCACCAGAAGTGATCAGCGCAGCGGCAGCGCAATCGGCCGCATCGGCGCCGCATCCGCACCGCGCAGTTTCAGCGAAGCGCCAATAAAGGCGAATTCATAGACCTTGTCGCGCGCCAGTTCTTCCAGGTTGACCAGCTCCATGATCGGCACCCCATGCTCGGCCAGCAGGTAGGTGTGGACCGGAATGTAGTTGTCCTTGGACTCGGAAGGGAAGGCCTCAAAGCTCAGGT
>JBCNOX010000693.1:0-2650 GCA_039593645.1 Pseudoduganella sp. | reverse complement strand
TACGAGACCTTCGCCGATGCCAAGGCAGCCCACGCTTACGTGGACGCCAAGGGTGCGCCGATCGTCATCAAGGCCGACGGCCTGGCCGCCGGCAAGGGCGTGGTGGTTGCCATGACCCTGGAAGAAGCGCACGCCGCGGTCGACCACATGCTGTCCGATAACGCCTTCGGCGACGCCGGCGCGCGCATCGTGATCGAAGAATTCCTGGCCGGCGAAGAAGCTTCCTTCATCGTCATGTGCGACGGCAAGAACGTACTGCCGCTGGCTACCTCGCAAGACCACAAGCGCCTGCTGGACAACGATCAGGGCCCGAACACCGGCGGCATGGGCGCCTACTCCCCTGCCCCGATCGTGACCCCGGCCATGCATGCGCGCGTGATGCGCGAAATCATCATGCCTACCATCCAGGGCATGGCGAAAGACGGCATCCAGTTCACCGGCTTCCTGTACGCTGGCCTGATGATCGATGCCGCCGGCAATCCGAAGACGCTGGAATTCAACTGCCGCATGGGCGACCCTGAGACGCAGCCGATCATGGCGCGCCTGAAGACCGACCTGCTGGGCGTGATGGAACACGCAGTGAA
Source organism: Pseudoduganella sp. (assembly GCA_039593645.1). Taxonomy (GTDB): domain Bacteria; phylum Pseudomonadota; class Gammaproteobacteria; order Burkholderiales; family Burkholderiaceae_D; genus Rugamonas. The sequence goes on along the minus strand of JBCNOX010000693.1, from coordinate 2,066 downwards.
CGGCAGCCTGGACCAGGTGGAACTGGAATGGGACCGCCGCACCGCCGTTGGCGTAGTGCTGGCCGCCGCCGGCTACCCTGACGCACCGCGCAAGGGCGACCATATCCACGGCATCCCGGCTGAAACGCCTGATTCCGTGACCTTCCACGCCGGCACCACCGACGATGCGGACGGCAAGCTGGTCACCTCCGGCGGCCGCGTGCTGTGCGTGGTGGGCCTGGGCGACAACGTCAAGATGGCGCAGAGGCAGGCTTACGACGCGGTCGACAAGATCGGCTTCGAAGGCGTGCAGTTCCGCCGCGATATCGGCTGGCGCGGGTTGAAGCACTAAAACCGGTAAACCGGTGTCAGACCCTGCGGGTCTGACCGGACGGCGACCCGGCCGGTTTACCGATTTAAATTAGAGAGCAAGAAGAAGAAATGACCGCCCCCACCCCACAAGACGTCAAAGCCTGGCTGCTTGGCCTGCAAGACCGCATCATCTCCGCCCTGGAGGATGTGGACGGCAAGCCATTCCTGCGCGATGCGTGGGAGCGCCCGGAAGGCGGCGGCGGCATTTCGCGCCTGATCGAAGAAGGCAACGTGTTCGAGCGCGGCGGCTGCAACTTCAGCCACGTGACCGGCGCCAAGCTCCCGCCGTCTGCCTCGGCGCACCGCCCCGAGCTGGAAGGCCAGCCATGGGAGGCCATGGGCGTCAGCCTGGTGCTGCACCCGCGCAATCCGTACGCGCCAACGGTGCACATGAACGTGCGCTTTTTCAGCACCACCACGGCCGACGGCAAGCCCGTATGGTGGTTCGGCGGCGGCATGGACCTGACGCCCTACTATGGCAATGCCGAAGATGCGCGCCACTTCCACCGCACCTGCCGCGATGCGCTGCAGCCTTTCGGTGACGAGCTGCATCCGAAATTCAAGAAATGGTGCGACCAGTACTTCTACCTGAAGCACCGCAAGGAAGCACGCGGCGTGGGAGGCATCTTCTTCGATGACTTCAACGCACTCGGCTTCGACCAGAGTTTTGCCATGACCCGCAGCGTAGGCGACGCATTCCTGGCCGCCTACCTGCCGATCGTGAAAGCCCGCAAGGACACGCCCTTCGGTGAACGCGAGCGCGACTTCCAGGCCTACCGCCGCGGACGTTACGTCGAATTCAACCTGGTGTTCGACCGCGGCACCCTGTTCGGCCTGCAGTCTGGCGGCCGCACGGAAGCGATCCTGATGTCCATGCCGCCGGTCGTCAAATGGCGCTACGACTGGCATCCGGAAGACGGCAGCGCGGAAGCGGCGCTGTACACCGACTTCCTCCCGCACCGCGACTGGCTGGCCGAGTGAAACGCTGCATCGCACTGCTGGGAGGCAGTTTCGATCCGGTGCACAACGGTCACGTCGCGCTTGGCAAACAATTTGTCCAACTGCTCAACGCCGATGCACTGCTCGTGATTCCAGCCCTGCCCTGGCAAAAGGGCGCGCTGGTCGCGACGCCGCAGCAGCGGGTGGATATGCTGACACTGGCCTTTACCGGCCTTCCTTGCCCGGTCACGATCGACTGGCAGGAACTGGCGCGCGGCAGCGCCACTTATACGATCGAAACGCTGCGGGCGATCCGCGCCGACGTGGGGCCCGATGTATCGCTGGCCTTCCTGATGGGCGCCGACCAGCTGCAGCGACTGAACACCTGGCACGAATGGCGCAACCTGTTCGACCTGGCCCACTTCTGCGTGGCGGCCAGGCCCGGCTTCGAGCTGGACGACGCCCACGTGCCGGCCGAGGTGGCCGCTGAATTCCAGCGCCGCCTGGCCACGCCGGATCAGGTCAGGAACACCCCGGCGGGCATGACCATGCTGGCGGCTGATTTGGCCGTCGACATCTCGGCCACTGCCATTCGTGCTGCATTACAACGGGGGGATGGGGCGAACTCGCTTCTGCCACCGGTAGTGCTAGACTATATTGAACAACATAATTTGTATAAGAACTAAATAATGGATATCAAAAAACTGCAATCCATCGTCGTGGACGCCCTGGAAGACGTCAAGGGCCAGGAAATCGTCCTGTTCGACACCACCGGC
>JBCNOX010000692.1:0-2661 GCA_039593645.1 Pseudoduganella sp. | reverse complement strand
CTCTGGGCCGGGCCTTCGTGCGTGAAGATGCGCCCTCGATGGAACTGAATATTTCGAAGATCCAGCACGGGCGTATGCAATATGCCATCATGGGGCGCATGACGGCGGAATACCTGATGCGCTCCGACCCCCAGCACAAGCTGCGCATCGATTTCGAATTCGACCCGTTCAAGGCGCAATGTGCGTTTTCCCAGAAGTCCGCCATTCCGTTTGGCCAGGTGCAGCGCGCAATTGGCAGCCTGGTGTCCGACGGCAGCATCGACCGCTTGCTGCACCGCTACCGATAGTTGCTATAATCCGGCTTCATGAATATCCGGCGCTTCATCGTTATCCTGCTGTTGCTGATCATGCCGCTCCAGGCGACCCTGGCGGCAACGGATAGCTGCTGCCTGAAGATCAACCTCACGCAGCCTGGCGAGCAAGCCGCTGCCGCGGCTGATCCGCAGGAGCCGGACAGCGCCTGCTGCACGCAGTGCGACTTCTGCCACCATTCCCACGCACCGTTTGCCGCCAACCTGGCGGACGGGCGCCGGCCAACCGATTCGATCGCTCCGGTGGCTGCACCGGAGCCGCCTATCCATTCCTTTATTGCGGATATTCCTCCGCGTCCCGACAGGCTCCGCTGATTGATCCGGCCGCTGCATGCGGCCGTTCCCCATCAATCACCAAGGAGCAAAATCGTGAAAGCTATTTGCGTGTCCTTGCTGGCGGCCATTTGCCTGGCCCCGGCGTGGGCGCAACCATCATTGACGCTTGCCGAGGCACTAGATCGTGCACGGCAAAGCAATCCCGAGCTGCAGGCGCTGGCGCTGGAAGCAGTCGCCGTCGACGCCGCCGGACGGCAGGCGGCGCTGCTGCCCAATCCCTCGCTGGAGTATCTGCGCGAAGGGAAAACCAGCGAGGGCGGTTCTTCGTCCGTCCAGCTGGCGATCCCGCTTGAACTGGGCGGCAAGCGCACCGCGCGCATGGAGGCGGCGCTGGCCGGCAGCCGCGCCGCGGCGCTGGAGCTGGCTGTCGGCCGTGCGCGTATCGAGGCGGAAGTTGTCGCCGCCTACCACCAGGCCTATATCGCCCAGCAGCATGTCGCCCTGGCTGCGCAGGTCAGCGAAAGCGGGCGCCGTTCCAGCCAGGCAGCGGCACGCCGGGTGCTGGCGGGCAAGGTGTCGCCGGTCGAAGAGGCGCGCGCGCGCGTGGCGGAAGCCAATTGGCGCATGGAAGGCGTGACAGCCCAGCGCGAACTGGATGAGGCGCGCATCAGGCTGGCCAGCCTGCTCGGCGATACAGGCAGCGAGCCTGCAACGCTGGCAGCACCCGTGCCGCCGTCGGAAGCCGCACTGCCCGGGGCACAGCTTGAGGACCTGATTGCTTCCGCCCCTGCCATCGGGCGGGCCGTCGCGGAAGTCGACGCTGGCAAGGCGTCGCTGCGCATGGAGCGCGCCGCGCGCATGCCCGATGTCACGCTGATCGTCGGCAGCAAACGCAGCGAAGGCCCGGAACGGGACCGCGTGCGGCAGAACATCATTGGCTTGTCGATGCCGCTGCCGCTGTTTAACCGCAACCAGGGTGCGATCCTGGCGGCAGAACGCCGCACGGACAAAGCGCGCTCCGAGCTGGACGCCACGCGCCAGCGCGTGCGGGCCGAGGCGCTGCAGGCCCACGCTCGCATGCAGGCAGCCCTGCAGCAGGAGCGGCTGGTGCGCGAGGACGTGCTGCCTGGCGCCCAATATGCGGCGGAGGCGGCGATGAAAGGTTTCGAAGCCGGTAAATTCAATTACGTTGAAGTGCTGGATGCGCAGCGCACCTGGGTGCAGGCGCAGGGCCAGCACCTGCGCGCCATTTCGGATTTCTATCGCGCGCGGGCCGACCTGGCAAAGCTGGTCGGCAACCTGGACTTCAAGGATTCAAAATGAACAAGCATCAGAAAATCACTATTGCGGCCATGCTGGCGGCAGCCGTCCTGTTTGCGGGCGCTGTATTGGGCTGGGAGCGCTTCGCTCCTGCCGCTAAGGCCGAAGCCGAGGCGGGCGGGCACCACGACGAGCACCCGGCCGGTGCGGCTGGCGCTTCGGGCACACAGCCGATTCCGTTCACCGATGCGCAGGTCGTCGCCGCGGATATTGCCTTGCGCACGGCCGGCGCCGCGCGCCTGGAAACCTTCGTCCGCCTGCCGGGCGAAGTCAAGCTGGATGAAGACCGCACCGCCCACGTTACGCCGCGCGTCGACGGCATCGTGCAGGCAGTGCAGGCCAACCTTGGCCAACAGGTGCGCAAGGGCCAGCTGCTGGCAGTCCTCGCCAGTGCCGAGGTGTCCGAGCAGCGCAGTGGCTTGGCGGCCGCCGAAAAACGCGCGGCACTGGCGCGCGCGGTGTACGAGTCGGAAAAGAAGCTGTGGGAAGACAAGGTCTCGGCGCGCCAGGACTACCTGAGGGCGGAACAGGAATGGCAGGAAGCCGCCATCGCCGTGCAGAACGCGCGCCAGAAGCTGGTGGCAATTGGCGCCAGCGGCTCCGGCAAGGGGCCTTTCAACCGCCTCGAAATCCGTGCGCCTTTCGATGGCCTGATCGTCGACAAGCACATTGCCGTGGGCGAAGCGGTCGGCGCGGAGACCAAGGTGTTCACGGTCTCCGACTTGCGCCAGGTGTGGGCGGAAGTGGTGGTGCC
>JBCNOX010000691.1:0-2669 GCA_039593645.1 Pseudoduganella sp. | reverse complement strand
TCACGATCAAGCCAATGTCGGCGCGCTGCGCATAATATTCGGCCGCCAGTTCGCCCGGCGTGCCGTCGTATTGCGCGCGGCTGCGCGTCATCGGTCCCATCGCGAGACGATTGGCCAGTGTGTAACGGCCCACGCGGACGGTTTCAAACAGTTTGTTCATGGCGGTATTCCTTGCAGGAGATTGGAGATGCGCCATCATGCAATAGCTTCGAAATGAGATAAATATGCTAAATTGCAGAACATTGATCCATGAGTGGAGCAATCAGTGGAGTATTTGAACGACATGGCCCTGTTCGTGGAAGTGGTCAAGGCCAAGGGATTCCGCGGCGCCGGAGAAGTACTGGGCATCCCGAATTCAACGATTTCGCGCAGGATCGCCGCGCTGGAAAAGGCCATCGGCCTGCGGCTGCTGCATCGCACGACCCGCAAGATCGAGCTGACGGAAGCGGGACAAATCTATTTCGAGCGCTGCAAGCGCATCATCGATGAAGCACGGCTGGCGCACGAACAACTGGGCGGCATGCTGGCGCAGCCAACTGGCGTGCTGCGCGCTTCGCTGCCGGTGGATTTCGCGCAGACCTATCTCGCGCCCCTGATTGGGGAATTCGCGCAACGCTATCCCGGCATCAGCTTTGACCTCGACCTGACGCCGCGCCGAGTGGACTTGGTCAGTGAACCGTATGACGTGGCGATACGCATGGGTGAATTGGCCGACTCGCAACTGATCGCGCGTCAGCTTGCCCTGCTGACGCCGAAACTGTATGCCTCGCCCGGCTACCTTGCACAGCACGGCGAGCCGGCCGATGCGGCCAGCCTCGCCCAGCATTCCTGCCTTGGGCTGACGAAGTCCGGCACCTGGACCCTGCTCGATGGCGAGCAAAGCGCGCCGGTGGCTGTGAGCAGCCGGTTTGCCATCAACAGCGTGGGCCTGATGCGCCGCATGGCAACACTGGATATGGGGATCATTCTGCTGCCGGACGAAATCGTCGCCGACGATGTCACGGCAGGACGCTTGCAGCGCATCCTGCCGCAATGGCAAGGCAAGCCAACGCCGGTGTACGCCCTGACCGAGACCCGCCTGGTCCCGGCCAAGACTGCGCGCTTTATTGAGTTCCTGCGGGAACGGCTGGCGCCACCAGGCTGATTTGCTCATTTCTGCTGTAGGCCAGGCGGTACAACAGCGGCAACAGCAGCAGCGTCAGAGCGGTGGACGACAGCACTCCGCCAATCACTACGGTCGCCAGCGGACGCTGGACTTCGGCGCCGGTACCGGTGGCAATCGCCATCGGCACGAAGCCGAGCGACGCCACCAGGGCCGTCATCAGCACCGGCCGCAGGCGCACCAGCGCACCGTTGCGTACCGCGCTGGCCAGCGGCTGCCCTTGCTCGCGCAGGCTGCGGATGAAGGAAATCATCACCAGTCCATTCAGCACCGCCACACCGGACAGCGCGATAAAGCCGACAGCGGCCGATATCGACATCGGGATCCCGCGCATCCAGAGCGCAAAGATGCCGCCGGTCAGCGCGAACGGAATGCCGGTGAACACCAGCACACCATCGCGGGCGTTGTTAAACATCAGGAACAGCAGCGCGAATACCAGGGCGAGCGAGGCTGGCACGACGACCTTCAGGCGTTGCGCGGCGTTCTGCAGGTTTTCGAATTGGCCGCCCCAGGCCAGCCAGTAACCTGACGGCAGCTTCACGCCTTTCAGGATGGCCTGCTGCGCTTCTTCGACAAAAGAGCCGATATCGCGGTCCTGCATGTTCACCGTGACCACCACGCGCCGTTTGCCCTGTTCGCGGCTTAGCTGGTTCGGGCCGGGCGCGGTGTCGAAGGTAGCGATTTCGGCCAGCGTGACGTAGGCCGGCCGTGTGCCATCCTTCTTCGGCAGCGGCACCGGCAAGCGCTTGAGCAGTTCGATGTCCGAGCGCAGCGCTTCGGGCAGGCGCACCACGATGTCGAAGCGGCGGTCGCCTTCAAACATTGCGCCTGCTTCGCGGCCGGCAATTGCGGTGGCGATCAATTCCTGCACTTCGGCGATGTTCAGCCCAAGACGTGCGGCGCGCTCGCGGTCGACCTGGACCTGCAGCATTGGCAGGCCGCTGGTCTGTTCGACCTTGACGCCGGAGGCGCCGGGAATCTTGCCGAGGATTGCACCGATCTCGGTGGCTTTCGCATGCAGCACTTCGAGGTCATCGCCGAACACTTTGACCGCCACGTCGCTGCGCACGCCGGAAATCAGCTCGTTCACGCGCAACTGGATCGGCTGGCTGAACTCATAGCTATTGCCGGGCAACTGCTCCAGCGTGGCGCGAATGGCCGCCAGCAGTTCTTCGCGGCTGCGCTTCGGCTTCGGCCAGTCCTGTTCCGGCTTGAGCATGATGTAGCCGTCCGAGATACTCGGCGGCATAGGGTCGGAGGCGATTTCCGCCGTGCCGGTGCGCGCGAATACGGTGGCGATTTCCGGGAATTTCGCCACCAGCGTTTTCTCGATCTGCTGCTGCATTTGCACCGATTGTCCCAGGCCGGTGCCGGGAATGCGCACGGTCAGCACAGCGAAGTCGCCCTCGTTCAGGTTTGGCACGAATTCGGTGCCCAGGCGCGTTGCCAGCAGCACGGACAGGGCGAGCACCAGCCCGGCGGCGGTGAACACCACCGGGCGGTTGGC
>JBCNOX010000690.1:0-2673 GCA_039593645.1 Pseudoduganella sp. | reverse complement strand
CGGGCTCATCGACAGAGCGAAAATGCGTGCGGTAGCGTCGCCGGAAGCACCCGCCAGGGCACGGCCATTCAAAGTGTTGTAAACGTGAATACTGCCATCCGCGATGATCTCGGCGCCGTTGTTGACGACGGCCATCACGATCAGGTCGCCGCCGCGCGCGTAAATGCGCTGGCCGGCCCGGACCGGGGTGTCGATGATCATGGTACCGCTGGAAGCTGGTGCCGCCGGTGCTGCCACCTTGGCAGGAGCCGGGGCCGGCGCAGGGGCCGGAGCTGGCGCTGGTTTCGGGGCAGCGACCGGCGGTTCTTCCCGCTTGCCGCTGTCCAGTTGCAGGCCGTGTTGCTGGATTTCTTCCACCATATCCGGCTTGGCGTTGCGCACGGCCACCGGGTTCAGGCGGTATTTTTTCAGGAGGGCGATGGTTGCCGCCCAATCAATGCGTTCGCAGCCTGGCGCCAGGTCGCCAACGTCGATGACGGCCAGATCCCCTTCGAAGAAGTCTGAAACGCCGCCGGTCATCTCATGCATGGCGGCGTCGAGGGCGACGAGATCGCTCGTGTACATGATGGCGGACACGGCGACGACGGTGGAAATCTTGATTTCGATAGGCTTCTGGAACGTGCTCTTAGGCATAACAATCGCAAGGTAACGGGCTGGGCCCAGGCTGGGTGCATTGTACTTTGCTTAAGCTTGCTTGGGGAGGCTTGTCCAGTGTTTATGCGGCTTTGCGGGCTGCCAACGCTGGAATTTTGGAAAGGGAAATGCGGAGTTGTCGTGTTACCCCGCCCTGCCAAACAGTTAATATTTGCCGATTAAACAATGGGGTGCTAACTATGGATAACCGCGCACGCTTTGCAGCCTTGGCCGAAAATTTTGCCGGCGAACCTGGCGTCGACGTTGGGCAAGGCACCAGGAAAGCATTCGGTTCGTCGGCTTTGAAGGTCAACGGAAAGATCTTCGCCATGGTGACGTCGGCCGACGAATTTGTCGTCAAGCTGCCGCGCCCGCGGGTGGAAGAGCTCGAGGCATCAGGTATCGGCCAAAAGTTTGACCCCGGCCACGGGCGATTGATGAAGGAGTGGCTGGCGGTGCGCGCGAATGCTGAGAACAGGTGGCCCGAGTTGGCAAGTGAGGCGCTGGATTTTGTTGGCGGCGCCAAATAGTGCTTGAAATTGAACTGATTCAGCTTTCGCGCAAGGAACTGGTCGGCTTGGCGAAATCGGAGCCTGTGGGCTCCACGGCGCGTGGGGACTTTCGTGGACACGGGCGGGGAAACGGTTGTGCGCTGGATCTATGCTGTTTCCTAGTACAGTCCAAATAGCCGTCCGAACATGCCGGCAATCAATATTGTTAGCCCAACCAGCCAGCGAGTGGTAACTGCGTGTTCCTTGCGCAGCGCCTCGAAACCTCGGTCCATATGCTCGCGCAAGGATTCGATCGCGCCATATAGCCTGTCGATATCTTTTTGCATGCTAGCCACCTCTGTCTCTACTTTGGTCATTCGCTCGCGGTCATCCATATCGCCTCCTTTGAATGGCTCAACTTTGAGCCGATTCGTGGAAGGAGACTTTGAGCTTGGACAGTGATGCTTTAGGAAGGTTCCATCTCTGCGCGAAGTTTTTGGGCGGCGGCGACCATGTTCTGCAGGGCCGCTGCGGTTTCCGGCCAAGCGCGCGTTTTCAGCCCGCAGTCGGGATTGACCCAGAGCTGCGCGGGCGGCACCACTTTTGCGGCCTTGCGCAGCAACGCCGCCATCTCTTCGCTGCCGGGCACACGCGGCGAGTGGATGTCGTAGACGCCGGGACCGATCTCGTTCGGATAGCGGAAGCTGGCGAAACCGCCCAATAGCTCCATCGCGGAACGGCTCGATTCGATCGTGATCACATCCGCATCCAGCGCGGCTATCGCCGGCAGGATGTCGTTGAACTCGGCGTAGCACATGTGGGTGTGAATCTGCGTGGCGTCGCCAGCGACCGCAGCGCTGATGCGGAAGGCTTTGGTGGCCCAAGCGAGATAGGCATCCCAGCGGCCGCGGCGCAGGGGCAGGCCTTCACGCAAGGCTGGCTCGTCGATCTGGATGATGGCGATGCCGGCCTTCTCCAGGTCATGCACCTCATCGCGGATGGCAGCGGCGATCTGCTGCGCCGTGTCCGAACGCGGCTGGTCGTCGCGCACAAAGGACCATTGCAGAATCGTGACCGGGCCGGTCAGCATGCCTTTCACCGGCTTGGCGGTCAGGCTTTGCGCATACTCGGCCCATTGCACCGTCATCGCTTGCGGGCGCTGTACGTCGCCATAAATGATTGGAGGCTTCACGCAGCGCGAGCCGTAGGATTGCACCCAGCCGTTAGCAGTGAAGACGAAACCTTCCAGCTGCTCGCCGAAGTATTCGACCATGTCGTTGCGCTCGACCTCGCCGTGGACCAGCACGTCCAGCCCGAGCTCCTCTTGCCGGCGGATGGCGTGTTCGATTTCCTCGCGCATTGCTTGCTGGTAGTCCTGTGCCGTGAGATCGCCGCGCTTGAAGGCCGCGCGGGCGGCGCGGATTTGCGGTGTTTGCGGGAAAGAGCCGATGGTCGTGGTCGGGAATGCAGGCAGTGCCAGACGATCGCGTTGCAGCTGCTGGCGTTTTGCGAACGGCGAGTTGCGGCGTGAGCTGTTCGCATCGGCGTT
>JBCNOX010000069.1:0-14401 GCA_039593645.1 Pseudoduganella sp. | reverse complement strand
GGCGGTATGGCGCACCGCCATCTCGTCGTGCAGGGCGGCATTGGCGGCAACCAGTTCGTCGCGCGACACGGTGGTCGCGCGCAAGCGTTCGGTCATGGCATCGAAGGCGCGCGCCAGGTCGCCCACTTCGTCGACCGCCTTCATATTCATGCGGAAGTCCAGCTTGCCCGAGCCCACCAGCTCGGCGCCGCGCCGCAGCCGCTCCAGCGGGTGCGCCACGCTGCGGATGGTCATGGCCAGCGCGCCCAGCACGGTCAGCGCCAGCAGCAGGCCGAGACCGGCTGCCACCGCCGAGGCATTCTGCTGCGCATCGAGCACACCCTGGCGGCTGCGCCGCGCCAGTTCTTCCGCATCCCTGATCATGTCCTGGGTACGCGACATCAGCTGGCCAAACAGGCGCGCTTCGAGCAGGTGCAGCACTTCGGCGCGTTCCGGCGTGGCCCGCAGTTCCTGCCGCACCAGCAGCAATTCGGAGAAATGGCGCGCCAGCAGCGGCAGGTTCTCCTGCAGGTCGTGCAGCAACTTCTCTTCCTCCGCCTCCTTGAACAAGTCGTCGCGCAGCAGCAGTCCTTGCAGCGAATCCTTGCGCAGCTGCCATTGCATGTGCGAGCGCCGCTCCTGCGTCTGCGCGTATTCAAGCGACAGGTAGCGCAGCGCCACCACGCCGCTGACGATTTCGCCGGCGCGCTCGTTGCGCTGCAATTCCTGCCGGACCTTGCGCGTGGCGCCGATCATCAGCAGAACGGCCAGCGCCACGCCGACCACGCACAGCCACTGGGCCCACTTCAGGCGGGTAATGATTTTCATGGTGTTTAATGGATCACGGTGACGGCAGTTGGCCGCACCTCGCCCAGCCCATCGAGATATACGTTGTCGAGGAAATTCGGCACTTCGCGCGAATTGGCCAGGCGGTTGCGGATGGCCCAGCGCGCCCGGTCTTCAAAGGCCAGCAACAGCGACTGGTCCAGTTCCAGGCCGAAGTGGTAGGTGGGCCAGGCCGCCAGCACTTCGTCGCGGTTCAGCTTTGCCGTGGCCGGCAGCAGGGGCTGCGCCTCCTGCGGCGTCTTTTCGCACCAGTTCGAGCCCTGCTCGATGGCTTGCAGCAGGCGCGGGATGACGGCCGCCCGCTCGCCGGTGAAGCGCTGCAGCGAGACCAGGTTGTAGATGCTCTCGTACGCCTGTTCACCGGAGAAGCTCACCGCGGTATCGCCCAGCTGCTTGCGCATGGCGCCGAGGAAGGGCTCCCAGCCGGCCACCGCATCAACTTCGCCGCGCTGCAGCGCCTGGCCCAGTTCTTCCGGCTTGTAATTGACCATGGTGACTTCGCTGCCGTCCATGCGCTGCCAGTTCAGGAACACGTCCAGCGTGAACTGGCCCGAGGTGCCCTGGGTCACGCCGATGCGCTTGCCCTTCAGGCTGGCCGGGGTAATCACGCCATGGTCGCGGCGGCCGATGATGCCATGGTCCTTGCCGGTGCGGAAAAAGGTGGCCAGCACCTTGACCGGCACCCCATCCATGGCTGCAAACACGATCGGGATATCGGCCACGGTGCCGACATCGGCCTTGCCGTCGACCACCGCCTGCATCGATGCCTTGCCGCTGGAGAAAGGCAGCACCTTGACCTGCAAGCCCTGCTCGGCGAAATAGCCGCGCTGCTGCGCCGCCACCACCGCGCAGGTGCCGACATAGGCGGTATTGGCCGCGATCACCAGCGACTGCGTCGTGCGCGCCGGCCGCCGCTGCTGCTGCCACAGCCAGGCCACGCCCAGCGCCAGCACGATGAACAACACCGCAAGGACTTGCATGGTTCGGCTACGCATGATGCACCTGTTGGGTAGTTTCCGGCGCCAGCGGCAGCTCCACCCAGAAGGTGCTGCCCTGGCCCGGCTGGCTCTCGACGCCGATGGCGCCTTGCATGGCTTCGACCACGCGCCGGGTCAGGGCGAGGCCAAGGCCGCTGCCCTCCTCCTCCTCGTCGCGGCCGAGGCGGTGGAAGGGCTGGAAAATGTGTTGCACCTGGTCCGGTTCCAGTCCCGGCCCGGTGTCGCTGACGGAAATACGCAGGCGGCTGCCTTCCGTTTCGGTACAGGCCACGGCGACGCGGCCCTGGTCATGGTTGTACTTGATGGCGTTGGAGAGCAGGTTGATCAGCACCTGCACCAGGCGCGTGCGGTCGGCGCACAGGCGCCGTGCCGGCACGTCGCCGAACCCGAGGCTGATATCGCGCTTGGCGGCCAGCGGGGTTACCATCATGCGGCATTCCTGCAACACGGTGGGCAAGTCCACCGCTTCCATCGCCAGCGGCACCTTGCCCGCTTCGATGCGCGCCAGGTCGAGGATTTCGTTGACCAGCTTGAGCAGGTGCTGGCCCGATTGCACGATATTGCGGGCGAAACGCTGCTTTTCGAGCTGGGTGGCCGGCAGCTTGTCGGCCGCCAGGATTTGCGCGAAGCCGAGAATGCCGTTGAGCGGCGTGCGCAGCTCATGGCTCATGTTGGACAGGAAGCGCGACTTTTCCGCATTGGCATGCTCGGCCGCCGTGCGCGCCTGTTCCAGGCGGTGGTTGGCCTCGGCCAGCTCCATCACGTTCTGGCGCAGCTGGCGTTCCAGCTCGGCGTTGGCCAGGCGCAGGGCGCGCGTGGCCTGGGCCCGCGCCAGCACCGGTAGCAGCGAAGAGGCCTTGAAGGGTTTGACGATGTAATCGAGGGCGCCGCCCTGCATGGCGCGCACCGCGGTGGCGATGCTGCCCTCGCCGGTCATGATGATGCAGGCCAGGTCGGGGTCGAGCTGCAGCGCTTCCTTGACCAGGCCGATGCCATCCATGCCCGGCATGTTCAGGTCGGACAGCATCAGGTCGAACGACTGGGTGCGCAGCAACTCCAGCGCCGACTCAGCGCTGGAGCAGCCTTCGGCGTCGAACTGGTACTGGCGCAGCACATCGCATAACGCCACGGTGTGGACGCTCTGGTCGTCAACGATGAGAATGCGCTGCTTGCGGACTTCCGTCATGCAATCCTCGCGAAGGCGGGCTTGCTTTGATTATGCCGCTTGACAAGTAGCTAAAGTCTCACCAAATCTAACCAGTCGCCCCTTTCCGCTTTTATTTCGACAGCAGCATTTCGTTCATGCGCTTGACGAACGAAGCCGGGTCGGCCAGGGTGCCGCCCTCGGCCAGCAAGGCCTGGTCGAACAGGATGTGGGCCCAGTCCTTGAACTTCTCGCCGGCCGCATCTTCGTACTTCAGGCGCGTGACCAGCGGATGCTGCGGGTTGATTTCCAGGATAGGCTTGGACTCCGGCGCGGCCTGGCCGGCTGCCTTCAGCATGCGCAGCAGGTTGCCCGACAGTTCATGCTCGTCGGCCACCAGGCAGGCCGGCGAATCGGTCAGGCGGAAGGTGACACGCACTTCCTTGGCCTTGTCGGCCAGCGCTTCCTTCATCTTGCCGACCAGTTCCTGGTACTGGCTTTCGGTCTCGGCGTGCTCTTTCTTTTCCGCCTCGTCTTCCAGCTTGCCCAGGTCGAGGCCGCCCTTGGCCACCGAATGCAGTTCCTTGCCTTCGAAGTCGTTCAGGAAGGACAGCATCCATTCGTCGACGCGGTCGGTCAGCAGCAGCACTTCGACGCCCTTCTTGCGGAAGATTTCCAGGTGCGGCGAGTTCTTGGCGGCGGCGTAGCTGTCGGCGGTGACGTAGTAGATCTTGTCCTGGCCTTCCTTCATGCGGCCGACGTAGGCTTGCAGCGACACGTCCTGCACCTCGCTTTCGTTATGGGTCGAGGCAAAGCGCAGCAGCTTGGCCAGGCGCTCCTTGTTGGCGAAATCTTCGCCGATGCCCTCTTTCAGCACCTGGCCGAATTCGCTCCAGAAGGTGGCGTACTTGTCTTTCTTGTCCTGCTCCTCGGCGTTGGCGAGTTCTTCCAGCATGCCCAGCACGCGCTTGGTCGAGCCTTCGCGGATCGCTTTCACGTCGCGCGACTCCTGCAGGATTTCACGCGACACGTTCAGCGGCAGGTCGGCCGAGTCGATCACGCCTTTCACAAAGCGCAGGTAGGTCGGCATCAGCTGCTCGGCGTCGTCCATGATGAACACGCGCTTGACGTACAGCTTGATGCCGCCGCGCTTGTTGCGGTCCCACAGGTCGAACGGGGCCTTGGCCGGGATGTACAGCAGCTGGGTGTACTCGCTGCGGCCTTCCACCCGGTTGTGGGTATAGGCCAGCGGCGCGCCGAAGTCGTGCGACACGTGCTTGTAGAACTCTTCGTACTGCTCCTGCGTGATGTCGCTCTTGGAGCGGGCCCACAGGGCGCTGGCCTGGTTGATGGTTTCCAGCTCGTCCTTCAGGACGGTTTCCTTCTTCTCCTCGTCCCACTCTTCCTTCTGCATCTGGATCGGCAGCGAAATGTGGTCGGAGTACTTGCGGATGATGGATTTCAGTTTCCAGCTCGACAACAGTTCGTCCTCGCCTTCGCGCAGGTGCAGGATGATGTCGGTGCCGCGGCCGGTCTTTTCGATCTGCTCGACCGAGTAGTCGCCCTCGCCGGCCGATTCCCAGCGCACGCCTTCGGAGGCGTCCAGGCCGGCGCGGCGCGATTCGACCGTGATCTTGTCGGCCACGATGAAGCCGGAGTAGAAACCGACGCCGAACTGGCCGATCAGGGCCGCGTCCTTCTGCTGGTCGCCGGACAGCTTGCCGAAGAATTCCTTGGTGCCCGACTTGGCGATGGTGCCGAGGTGGGAAATCGCCTCGTCGCGGCTCATGCCGATGCCGTTGTCGGAAATGGTGATGGTGCGCGCCTGCTTGTCGAAGCTGACGCGGATTTTCAGTTCGTGGTCGTTGCCATACAGGGCATCGTTGTTGATCGCTTCAAAACGCAGCTTGTCGGCCGCATCGGAGGCATTCGAGACCAGCTCGCGCAGGAAGATTTCCTTGTTCGAGTACAGCGAGTGGATCATCAGTTGCAGAAGCTGTTTGACTTCCGCCTGGAACCCCATGGTTTGCTTATTTTCTGCCATTTTTACCTCAATAGTCTTATAAGGAACTTCGGAACCGCCCACATGGGGCCGTTACGGCCGATTTCAAGCCCCGGCAACGTTTCGAAAATACAACCTTGTTGTGGACAAGGACTAATGGTTCTCTTAGCATGGTAACAACAACGCGCCGGAGAGAACGTGATCAACGAAGGCCTGCTGCACGCGACACTGCCGAAGGATACTTCGGACGCTTCCATGGTGCGCTGGATGCGCCTGGTATTGGCCGTAGCCTGCCTGTTTACGCTGGTGGTGGAACCGGCCGGCCGGGTCGACGTGGTGTCGCTCGGCGTGTTCCTGGCCTACCTGCTGCAAAGCGTGACCCTGCTGCTGCTGGCCAACCGCGCGATCCTGGTACGCAGCAAACTGGTGCACTGGCTCGACGTGGGCTGGTTTACGCTGATGGTGTACGTGACCGGCGGCGATTCCAGCTTCTATTTCCTGCTGTTTTTCTTCGCCATCCTGACCTCAGCCTTCAGCCACGGCTTCGAGGAAGGCGCGCGCATCACCATTGCCGCCTCGCTGGCCTTTGCCTTGACCTCGCTGTTTACCCATAGCCAGGCCGAAATGGCGGTGGCCATGCTGCGCGCCACCTTCCTGCTGGCGCTTGGCTACATGATCGCGCACTGGGGCGGCATGGCCATGCTGCAGCGCCAGCGCATGGCCCTGCTGCACGCGGTGAGCCAGATGTCCAACCCGCGCTTCGGGGTCGACCGCACCATCAGTTCGGTGCTGGAGCAGACCCGCCAGTTCTACCACGCCCATAGCTGCATCCTGCTGATGCACGATAACAGCGCCGCCAGCTGGACCCTGCGCGCGGCCAGTGCGGCCAATGCCGGCCGCCCGATCCACGCCAGCAACCTGGCGCCGGACGCCGCCGCCCCGCTCCTGGTGTGCGGCGAGGACGCCATCCTGCTGCTGCGCCAGCCGCGCGGCGCCTGGCTGCGCCGCCAGCTGCAGATCAAGAGCTATGACAGCGAACACCAGCGCTGGGTGGACGAGGACGCCGCGGCCGGGGAAACCCTGGCCGAGCTGCTCGACGCGCTGTCGCTGATCGCGGTGCCGCTGCCGCTGCGGCGCGGCTCCGGGCGCCTGATCGTGGTGTCTCAGCGCCACCATTTCCACAAGTCGGACGCGCTGTTCCTGCTGCAGATCGCGGCCCAGGCCTTTCCCGTGATCGAAAACATCGAACTGCTGGACCGCATGGCATCGGAAGCGGTGTTGCGCGAGCGCGAGCGTATCGCCCGCGACTTGCATGACACCACGATCCAGCCCTATATCGGCCTCCGCCACGGCGTGTCGGGCATCCGCCTGAAAGCCGATCCCGGCAACCCGCTGGTGCCCGACCTGGACAACCTGCTCGATGTCACCTCGCAGGTGGTGCGCGACTTGCGCAACTACGCCAAGAGCCTGCGCGGCGGGCTGGAAATGAAGGAGCCGGAATTGCTGATTGCCCTGCGCCGCCAGGCGGCGCAACTGCGCCAGTTCTACGATGTGCACATCAATGTCGATACCAAGGGCGAGCTGCACATGAGCGACCGCCTGGCGGCCGAAGTCTTCCAGATCGTCAACGAAGGCATGAGCAATATCTGCAAGCACACCACGGCGCGCAACGGCTATATCGAACTGGCGTGCACCGCCGGCCAGCTCAGCGTGCGAATTGAGAATGAATGTTCGGGCCAGCCGGTGCTAGACTTTACACCGAGCTCAATCGCTGAACGCGCGGCCGCGCTGGGCGGCGAAGCGCGCGTGCTGCGCGGCCGCCAGAACAACACTGCGGTACAGATTGTGATTCCGGTGTGAGGTGAAGATGGGGCAATCCGATAAACGTATCCGCATCATGCTGGTCGACGACCACAAGACGCTGCTATGGGGCTTGGGCAAGCTGATCGAGAGCGAAGCGCTGAACATGCTGGTGGTGGGCACCGCGCGCGACTGCGACAGCGCACTGGCCATGGCGCCCGAGGTACAGCCGGACGTCATCCTGCTGGACATCGACCTGGGCGGCACCTGTTCGCTGGACATCATGCCGCGCCTGCTGGCCGGCTGCAATGGCGCGCGCGTGCTGGTGCTGTCGGGCACGCGCGACCGTGAACTGCTGGACCGTGCCGTGATGCTGGGCGCGCGCGGCGTGGTCAGCAAGGATGAACCGGCCGAGGTGGTGCTGAAAGCCATCGAAAAAGTCCATGGCGGCGAGCTGTGGCTCGATGGCGTGATGCTGAGCCGCGTATTCGAAGCCATGCGCAACCCGCAAGCGGCGCGGCGGCAAGATCCGGAACTGGAGAAGATCGCCCAACTGACCGCCAAGGAACGGCGCATCTGCAGCCTGATTGCCACGGGCGGCGGTGCGGTGAACAAGGCTTTGGCGCAACAGTTGTTTATTTCCGAGCACACTTTACGCAACCATCTGACCACCATCTACCACAAGCTGGGCGTGTCCAACCGCCTGGACCTGTACGTGTTCGCCACCAAGCACAGGCTCGACCAGGCCGACCTGTAGCGTCTCCCTCGCCCCCTGCCCACTACCGGCAGGGGTGCCGAAAATATTTCTTCCAATATATCTTCATTGAACCGGGACAAATGTCCCGATTCCTCCTGGAAAAAAGGGACTTCTGTCACGCCCAGAAAAGGACAGATGTTTGATGGAAGTCAAAACGGATGAGCCTAAAGTGAACTCATCAGCACGGCACACAATGTCGGCTGAGACTAGAACCAGGCAAGGCCAACACAACCATGTCCGGAGTACAGAATGCGTAACCGATTCCTGCCACCCCACATCGCAAGCTTCATCGCCGAAGAAGATGGCCGGGCCTTTTACGAATATGTACTTGTAGCCTCACTGGCAGTTGTCGTCGGCATCATCGTGCTTCTGGCGCTTGGAAAAAGCAGGTGACGCGGGCTCGCTCCGTGCAGTTGCAAACACTTTGGTGCAGTTCATAACTCAGTCCTGAAAGGAATCATCATGAAAGCCATTCAAAAATTCATCCGCGAAGAAGACGGCGTTACCGCAATCGAATACGGCCTGATCGCTGCCCTGATCGCCGTGGTCATCATCGCCGCTGTCAAAGTGGTCGGCACCCAGCTCGACGTCACCTTCGACAAGATCGGCACCGCCCTGAAGACCGCCAACGGCTAAGTCTAGTGTCGACGTCCGGCGAGGTGTCCCGCCTCCCCGGACGATTTTTTGCCTGGAGGGTGATCGTGAAAATCCCATTATTACGTTTCATCCGCAGCGATTCCGGCGTCTCCGCCATCGAGTACGCCTTGCTGGCCGGTCTGATTGCAGTGGTCATCGTGGTCAGCGTCGGCACAGCCGGCACCCAGTTGGTTGCCCTCTTCACCTACGTCAAAACCCAAGTCGTGCAGGCCATGTCATGAGCGCAGTCCTTACCCAACACATCTCCAGCAGCCATAGCCTGCCACGCGCCCTGCTGCGCGAACACAGCCTGCTGTTGTCGATCGTCGGCGTCGAGCTGGCAGCCGCGCTGGCACTTTGCGCGGCTTACCCGGATAAATACAGCCATAGCCTGGAACTGGCCGGCTACCTTGCCACGCTGGCACTGGGCCTGGTCTTCGCCCTGTGCGGTTATTGCATTTACGTGATGATCTTCAAGCGCCCGGAACACCTGGTGCGCTACCTCAAGCTGCACCTGGCTGCCTACCTGACGCGCGAACGCCTGCTGTTTGCGGCCCCGGTACTGGGCATCATGCCGGTGTTTGCCGCCAGCTTCACCGTACTGAAAGCTGCCGTACCCATGGTGCAGCCCTATGCCTGGGATGCCCGCCTGGCTGCCGCCGACGCCTGGCTGCATGGCGGCACGCAGCCGTGGCAACTGCTGCAACCGGTATTGGGCCACCCGCTGATGACCGCCATTGTCAACTTCAATTACCACTTGTGGTTCTTCATCCTGCTGGCCACCGTATATTGGCTGGCCTTCAACCTGGAGCGCCGCCAGTTGCGCATGCAATTCATGCTGAGCTTTGTGCTGAGCTGGATCCTGCTGGGCAATGTGATGGCCATGCTGCTGTCATCCGTGGGCCCATGCTATTACAGCCATCTGGTGGCGGGCACCGATCCGTTTGCCGGCTTGTTCCAGTACCTGCGCAGCGCCAACGACGTGATTCCCGTGATGTCGTTGAAAGTGCAGGACACCCTGTGGCACGACTATTCGACCCACAGCGCCGCCAACGCCCTCAGCATTTCCGCCATGCCCAGCATGCACGTCGCCAGCTCGGTGCTGCTTGCCCTGCTCGGCTGGCGCCTCGGCCGCACCGCCGGCATCGTGCTCACCGTCTTTGCCGTCCTGATCCAACTGGGCTCGGTACACCTGGGCTGGCACTACGCCATCGACGGCTACCTTGGAGCGCTGGGCGCCTGGCTGATCTGGCACTTCTGCGGCAAGCTGCTGCAAAGGAGCGCGGCATGAGTTTCGATCACCGCCTGCTGCTGCCCGCCGCGCTGCTGGCCTGCCTGCTGGCATGGGCCGTGGCCAGCGACGTGCGCAGCCGCCGCATTCCCAACCAGCTGGTGCTGCTGGGCGCACTGGCCGGCCTGGCGCTGCAGGCCACCATGACCCCGGGCGCCGGCCTGTTCAACGAACCGTTTGGCGCGGTCGGCTTGCTGAAAGCCGGCGCCGGCATGGTGCTGGGCCTGCTGCTCCTGTTGCCGATGTATGCGCTGGGCGCGCTGGGCGCCGGCGACGTCAAGCTGATGGCCATGATCGGCACCTTCCTCGGTCCGCTCGACATCCTGGGCGCCGGCCTGGCCAGTGTGCTGGCCGGCGGGGTGCTGGCCTTGCTGGTGTCCCTGTTCCAGGGCAGCCTGCGCAAGGTCGCCGGCAACGTCAAGGAAATGGTGCTGGGCAGCGTGCTGCGCGGCATGTCGGGCGGCAGCGCCCGGATCGACGCCCCGCTGGCAGCCACCGGCCAGCTGCCTTATGCGGTGGCGATTGCCTGCGGCACCGTCTGCTACCTGTTGCTGACCCGTTACTTTGGCTGGAGCCTGCTATGAACGCCCAACACATCCTTGGCACCCGTGCCGTCAACCTGCTGGCCACCGCCGCGCTGGCCAGCGTCTGGCTGGTGTTCTCGCTGGCGCATGCGCGCGCTTTCCAGGCTACCGGCGACTGGGCCTACCTGTTGTTCGTGGCCTCGGAAACCCTGGTCGCCACCCTGTTCATGCTGCGCTCGGAACCGGCTGCCGTCTCGCATTCCCCGCTTGACTGGGCGCTGGCCATCGCTTCCACCGGCGCCCCCTTCCTGTTCGAGCCGGTCGGCCAGGGCCTGCTGCCGGCGGCCCGCTTCCTGATCCTGGCCGGCGTGATGCTGCAGATCGGCGGGCTGCTGTCGTTGAACCGCAGCTTCGGCCTGGTGGCGGCGCGGCGCCAGATCAAGACCACCGGCCTGTACCGCTGGCTCCGCCATCCGCTGTACGCCAGCTACCTGCTCAGCTATGTGGGTTACGTACTGTCCAACAGCAGCTTCGGCAACATCGCCACCGCCCTGCTGGCTTCCATTCTGCTGATCGCCCGCCTGCAGCGCGAAGAACGCTTCCTGTCGCGCGACAGCGAGTATGTACTGTACATGCGCCGCGTGAAATACCGCGTCCTGCCACTGGTGTTTTAAGAGAGGTCCGCCATGCCTGCCGATTTCGAAGAACCAAGCAAGCGCCCCTGGGCTGACGATCCGCTGCGCGTTCCCGCACCGCGCACGGTGGAAGAAACCGGGCTGCCCTTCCTGCTGCTGGTGGAACTGGCCAGCAAGGTCCTGTACCAGCGCGGCCAGATCAAGCTCAATGAGCTGGCCGGCCACCTGAAACTGCCGCCATCGGTGCTGGACCCGGTGCTGTCCTTCATGCGTACCGAAAAACTGATGGAGATGGTACGCCGTGGTGTCAGCAACACCGATGCCGACATCGTCTACAACCTCACCGATACGGGCCGTGCCCGCGCCGCCGAATTCGTGCGCCGCGATGCGTATGCCGGCGCCGCCCCGGTCACTTTTAGCGACTATGCCGAACGCGTGCGCGCCCATAGCGTGGCGCAGATGCACGTCAAGCGCGAGCACATCCGCAAGACCTTCGATGGCATCGTCGCCAGCCCCGCAGTGCTTGACCAGTTGGGCGCGGCCATGAATAGTGGCCGCGCCATCTTTATCCACGGTCCGGCCGGCAGCGGCAAAACCTACCTGGCAGAGCGCCTGAACGGCCTGCTGCAGGGACAGATCGCGGTGCCGCACGCGCTGCTGGTCGATGGCGACATCATCCCGGTCTACGACCCGGTGCTGCATACCGCCATCGAAGACAATGCCCCGCCCGGCATGCTGTTCGACCGCCGCACCCCGCGCGACCAGCGCTGGGTGCGCAGCCAGCGACCCGCCGTGATCTGCGGCGGCGAGCTGACCCTGGAAGCGCTGGACCTGCGCTTCGATTCCACGACCCGCCTGTACCAGGCGCCGCCGCACCTGAAGGCCAACGGCGGCATCTTCATCATCGACGACCTGGGCCGCCAGCGCTGCTCGCCGGTCGAACTGATGAACCGCTGGATCGTGCCGATGGACCGCCAGGTCGACTACCTGTCGCTGCAGAACGGCTACAAGTTCCCGGTGCCGTTCGACGTGGTGGTGATCTTCTCCTCCAACCTGCCGCCCGAATCGCTGGCCGACGGCTCCTTCCTGCGCCGCCTGGGCTACAAGATCCACGTCGGCGCGCTGCAGCCGGAACAGTACGAAACGGTGTTCCGCCAGGTCTGCCAGCGCTACTCGGTGCCATTCGAAGCCGAGACTTTTGCCTGGCTGATGCGTGAGCACCACACGCACCAAAGGCCGCTGATGGCCTGCTATCCACGCGACCTGGTTTCGCAATTGCGCGACCTGGCCGCCTATGAAGGACGGTTGCCCACCCTCGATATCGCCTCGCTCGAGTGGGCATGGAATAACTATTTTGCAGCGGCTTAATACCAAGGACGCAAGGGGATAATCATGAGGAACACACGAGCAATGATCATGATGGTGGTTGCCATCGCCCTGGCCTTCGTGGCCGTTGTAGTGGCGGCGCGCTGGATCAACGCGCAGGCCAGCGGCAACACCGCCAAGGTGGCGGTGGCGCAGGTGGACATCAGCCTGGGCGCCCGCATTACGCCCGACATGGTGCGCCTGGTCGACTGGCCTGCCTCGGTGCAGCCGCCGGGCGCCATCAAGGACGACAAGGCGCTTGAATCGCGCGTTACCCGCACCAGCATCACGCGCGGCGAACCGATCCTGGAAGCCAAGCTGGCGCCTCCGGGCACCCAGGGCGGCCTGTCGGCCGTGGTGGCCGAAGGCAAGCGCGCCATGACGGTGCGGGTGAACGACGTGGTTGGCGTGGCCGGCTTCGCCCTGCCCGGCAATTATGTCGACATCCTGGTCAACACCCAGGAAGAAGGCCAGCGCACCCAGACCAAGGATCCGACCATTTCCAAGATCGTGCTGGAGCGCATCCTGGTGCTGGCCGTGGCGCAGGAATCCTCGCGCGACGAGACCAAGCCGAAAGTGGTCAACGCGGTAACCCTGGAACTGACGCCGGAACAAGTGGAAAAACTGGACCTGGCGCGCAGCGTAGGCAGCCTGTCGCTGGTGCTGCGCAACCAGGTCGACCCCAATCCTGCGCTTACTTCCGGCGCCACCAAGACCACCCTGCTGGGCGCCGCAACGCCCGCGCCAGCACCAAAGGTGGCAGCCGCCGCCCCGGCACCCAAGCCCGTGCCAGTACGCAAAGTGGCCACTGTGCCGCCACCAGGCGTGAAAGTGGAAATGATCAAAGGTCTGGACCGCAGCAGCCAACAATTCTGATACGGAGCTACTCATGAAAAGGATAAGCACCGCTGTACCGAGCATCCTGGGCGCCCTGCTGGTCTTGCCCGCCATGCTCACCCCGGCCGCCGCCCAGGTGGGCGCTGAAGCAGCCGTCGTGGCGCAGCAGCCGAAGATGAAAGCCAAGGGCGGCACCACGCCAGGCAAGAAAGCCGAAGCAGCGCTGCCGGCCGCCATGCCGGAAGGCCGCACCGAACTGGCGCCCGCCATGCAACTGGCCGAGGGCAAGTCCAGCATCGTGCGCCTGCAGCATCCGGCAGCACGGGTAGCGGTGGGCGATGCCCGCGTGGCCGACGTGATCCTGCTCAATCCGCGTGAAGTCTACATGCTGGGCCGCAGCGTCGGCACCACCAACCTGATCGTGTGGCAAAAGACCGGCGACACCGTGATTGCCGACCTGACTGTCAGCGCCGATACGGCAACCCTGCAGGCCGGCATCGACAAGCTGACCGGCCAGGCCGGCATGGTGAAGGTCACTGCCGCCGCCGATTCCATCATGCTGAGCGGCACCGTGCCCGACGTGGTGGTGGCGGAACACGTACTGCAAATGGCCAACGCCTTCGTCACCCGCCAGCGCCCCACCAGCAGCGGCGGTCCTGGCAGCGGCGCCTCCGCCCCGGCCGGTTCCAGCGCCCAGACGGTGACCACCGGCGAAGGCGGCATGTCGCTCAAGGTCATCAACATGCTGAGCATCGCGGCGCCGCAGCAGGTGATGCTGGAAGTGAAAGTGGCCGAAGTGTCGAAAACCCTGGTCGACCAGCTCGGCGCAAGCTTCGGCATCAGCCACGCCACCGGCAGCTGGACCTACACCCTGCTGTCGAACCTGTTGAGCGGCAATCCCTCGCTGCTCAACGGCACCAAGAGCAACGGCACTTTCCTCACCATCGATGCGCAAAAGCGCGACGGCCTGGTGAAAATGCTGGCCGAGCCGAACCTGATGGCCATCAGCGGCCAGGAGGCCAGCTTCCTGGCCGGCGGCAAGATCTTCATTCCGGTCGCCTCGACCCCGGACGGCGGCGGCTTCACCCGCATCACGCTGGAGGAAAAGGAATTCGGCGTCGCGGTGCGCTTCACCCCGACGGTGCTGGGCGACGGCCGCATCAACCTGAAAGTGGCGCCGGAAGTGTCGGAGCTGAACAAGGAAGGCGTGGGCATTTCGGCGGCCGGCGTCAACGGCACGGCCATCCTGCCTTCGTTCACCACGCGCCGCGCCGCCACCACGGTGCAGCTGTTCGACGGCCAGAGCTTCGCCATCGGTGGCCTGATCAAGAACAACTCGACCAATAACATCAAAGCGGTGCCCGGCCTGGGCGAAATTCCGGTCCTGGGCGCCCTGTTCCGCTCCAACGACTTCCAGACCGACCGCACCGAACTGGTGTTCGTGATCACGCCGCGCCTGGTGAAACCGCTGCCGCCCGACCTTGCCAACAACAACCTGCCGACCTCGCACGTGACCGACCCGAGCCGCGCGGCGCGCCTGTTCATGGGCAAGATGGAAGGCGAACCGCCGCAACGCCAAGACAAATC
>JBCNOX010000689.1:0-2673 GCA_039593645.1 Pseudoduganella sp. | reverse complement strand
GTGAAGTCGCCGATCAGGAAGATCACCTGATGGCCCAGGTTCTGCAACTGGCGCATCTTGTTCAGCACCACGGTGTGTCCCAGGTGCAAGTCCGGCGCGGTCGGGTCCAGGCCCAGCTTGATGCGCAGCGGCACGCCAGTCTTTTCCGAGCGCGCCAGTTTTTGAGCGAATTCGCTTTCGATGATGAGCTCGTCCACACCACGCTTGGTGATGGCGAGGGCTTCCTGCACGCTGTCGCTCAAAGGCAGGATTTTGTTGTCTGTATCCATTTTTCCCGAAAATCTCTCAAATTGTTGGCACGGCCCAGGACTTTGTTATAATGCCCGATCCCATCAATCTTGCCCGATGAAAACGAATTAAATCAACAACTTAGAACAAAATACCAAGAATCCTAAAAGTTCAAGCGGCAAATTTTAACTGATTGCATGAACCCTATAAACAAGTTCACAAGCTCACGCTTGCACAATCTGCTCGGTTCGACGCGTAAGTCGCGAATCATCAGCGCATCGGCGATCTTCCTCGCCGTCTGCGCTTTTGGCGCTGCTGGCGTGGCCCCGCTTGCGCCTGATCCGAGCGACCTGCCCGTGAAGACCATTGCCCAGGATATCCAGCTGCCTGACCTGTCCTCGCAGATCGCCGCCCTGCAGCAGCAAGAAGCTTCCCAGAAATACGTCCACGAAGAGAAGATCCGCGCCGGCGACACGCTCGCGACGCTGCTCAATCGTTTGGGCGTGGAAGACGACGCTGCAGAAAACTTCATCAAGAAAGACAAGACCGCGCGCGCCATCATGCAGCTGCGCAGCGGCAAACGCGTACAGGCGCAGACCGACGATAACGGCAACCTGCTGTGGCTGAAGGCCACCGTTGTGGACGGCAAAGATAACCCCGTCAAGAATATTATGGTCTCCCGTACGGGCGACGCAGAATTCACGGCTGAAGAGACCGCCGCGAAACTCGAACGCCGCGTTGAAATGCGCGCGCGCGAAATCACCACCACCCTGTATGCCGCGACCGACTCGAACTCCGACGGCAGCAGCCTGCCCGACTCGATCGTCGCGCAGATCATTGAAATGTTCTCCACCAACATCGACTTCCGTTCCGACCTGAAGCGCGGTGACCGTTTCAACGTGGTGTACGAAACCTTCTGGCAGGACGGCGAGTTCGTGCGCGCCGGCCGCATCCTGGCAGGCGAATTCACCAACAAGGGCACCACCTACCAGAGCGTGTGGTTTGAAGACCCGCTGACCAAATCGGGCGGCGGTTACTACAGCTTCGACGGCAAGTCGCTGAAGAAAGCCTTCCTCAAGTCGCCGCTGGAGTTCTCGCGTATTTCGTCCGGCTTCGGCATGCGCTCGCACCCGATCTCCGGCAACTGGAAGCAGCATAAAGGCACCGACTTCGCAGCCGCGGCCGGCACTCCGATCCGCGCAGCCGGTGACGGCGTGGTCGACTTCGCCGGCGTGCAAGGGGGCTACGGCAACGTGATCGTGATCAAGCACTGGGCCAACTACTCCACCGCCTACGCGCACATGAGCCGCTTTGGCGCCGGCATGAAGAAAGGCGCCAAAGTCAGCCAGGGCGACATCATTGGCTACGTCGGCTCCACCGGCTGGTCGACTGGCGCCCACCTGCACTACGAATTCCGCGTAGCAGGGGAAGCCAAGGACCCAAACAAGCTGAACATCACCGCGCAAGCCCCGCTGACTGCCGCCGAGCTGGCGCGCTTCAAATCGGTGGCCGGCGACATGATTCACCGCTTCGCTCTGCTGCGCCCGAACAGCAACACCGGCAACCTCGCTGCCAAATAAAAAGTCGGGGTCAGCTCCGGCAATCGGACAAAAAGGCGCACTTTTGTGCGCCTTTTGTCCATTTGCCGGAGCTGACCCCGACTTACAATAAGGTATGAGCCTATATATCGGATTAATGTCGGGTACCAGCCTGGACGGCGTGGATGGCGTCCTGGTGGACTTCTGGGCCGGTGCCGCGCGCACCATGTCGGCGGCTTACGTGGAATTCCCGCAAGCGCTGCGCGACGAGCTGATGGCGCTGCAGGCTGCCTCGCCCAACGAAATCGAACGCGAAGCGCTGGCGGCCAACAAACTGGCCGAACTCTATGCCGACTGCGTAGCTGAACTGCTGGCCAAGGCTGAAATGAAATCGGCCGACGTACGCGCTATCGGGGCGCATGGACAAACCATCCGCCACCGCCCGGAACTGGGCTTTACCCGCCAGATCATCAACGCCGCCCTGCTCGCCGAGCTGAGCGGCATCGACGTGATTGCCGACTTCCGCTCGCGCGATGTGGCCGCCGGCGGCCAGGGAGCCCCCCTGGTGCCGGCCGGTCACAAAGCCCTGTTCGGCAAGGAAGGCAAGATGCGCGTGCTCGCCAATATCGGGGGCATTGCCAACATCTCCCTGCTGCACAAAGATGGCACGGTCGGCGGCTACGACACCGGCCCCGGCAATGTGCTGATGAATGCCTGGATCGCGCGCCACAAAGGCGTGGAATTCGACGACAACGGCGCTTGGGCTGCCACCGGCAAGGAAGTACCCGGCCTGCTGGCCGCGCTGCTGTCCGAGCCCTACTTCGCCCTGCCGGCACCGAAAAGCACAGGCCGCGACCTGTTCCACGCCGATTGGCTGGACGCTCGCCTCGCCCCCTTCGCCGCTGCG
>JBCNOX010000688.1:0-2684 GCA_039593645.1 Pseudoduganella sp. | reverse complement strand
CCGCGACGCCGGGCTGGAAGTGACGCTGCGCGAAGCCCAGCCGGGGCAAGAGCCGCTGCAGTCCGTGCTCGACGGCAGCGCCCAGTACGGCGTCGGCAACGCTTCCTTGCTGCTGCGCCGCGCCGCCGGCGCCCCGGTGGTGGTGCTGGCTGCCGTGTTCCAGCATTCGCCGCAAGTGCTGGCCGTGCGGCTCGACGAGCAGGGACGGCGCCGCCCATGGCCCGGTTCCCGGGTCGCGCTGGGCCCCAATACCGAGGAATTGCGGATTTACCTGCTGCATGAGAAAGTGCCGCTGGCGCAACTGACGATCGTGCCCGCCACGCGCGGCGTGGAAGACTTGCTGTCCGGCCGCATCGACGCCATGTCCGGCTACCTGGGCTCGACGCCGTATCTGCTGGAGCGCTCCGGCCTGCGCTATGAAATCCTGGCGCCGCGCAGCGCCGGCATCGACTTTTACGGCGACAACCTGTACACCACCGAGAGCGAACTGCGCGAGCATCCGGCGCGCGCCCGCGCCCTGCGCGAGGCCACGCTGAAAGGCTGGCGCTATGCGCTCGAGCATCCCACCGAGATGATCGACCTGATCCGCGCGCGCTACCCTGAACGCAAGCCGCGCGAAGAACTGGTGTGGGAAGCGGCCCAGGTGGCGTCGCTGATGGAGCAGCACCTGATCGAACTCGGTTACAGCAACCCGCTGCGCTGGCAGGGCATTGCCGACCGCTATGCCGCCGCCGGCTTGCTGCCGGCCGACTTCAAGCTGGACGGCTTCCTTTACCACGACGACCCCGCCACCCCGGCCTGGCATTATGCGCTGGGCGTGGCGCTGGCCCTGCTGGCCGGCGCCGCCCTGTGGCGCCTGCTGCGCGTGTCGCGCGCCCTGCGCGGCGCCGAAGTGCGGATCGGCGACGCCGAGCGCATTGCCAGCTTCGCGCTGGAAGGCGCCGGCGAAGGCTCGTGGGACTGGCAGCCGCAGCGGCCGGCCCTGCACCTGTCGCCGCGCTACTGCGAAATCCTCGGCTACGCGCCGGGCGAGCTGCGCCCGGCCAACGTCGAACAGTGGCTGCAACTGGTGCATCCGGACGACCGCGCCCGCATTGCCGGCGAGGTTGCCGCACTCGACAATCCGGACGTCGGGCGTACTCCGTTCACCATGGAATTCCGCATGGCCTGCCGCGACGGCAGCTGGAGCTGGGTGCTGGCGCGCGGCATGGTGCTGACGCGCGACGCCGCCGGCCGGCCCTTGCGCATGTCGGGTACCCTGGGCGACATCTCCGACCGCAGCGCGGCCGAACTGGCGCGCATGGCCGCCATGCTGGACGCCCTGCCCGGCGCCCTCATGGTCGCCGACCGTGGCGGACGCGTGCGCCAGGCCAATGCCGCGGCCGAGGCGGTGTTTGCCACCGAAGCCGGCAAGCTGGCCGGCGCCTCGATGGAACTGCTGATCCCGGACGTGATGCGCGACACCCCGGGCCGGCCGCGCGAACTGTTTGCCCGCCCCAAAATGCCGGGCCGGGTGCTGACCGCGCGCCGCCTTGACGGCAGCCACTTCCCGGCCATGGTGCACCTGGCGCCGATCCAGCTGGCCGGGCAGGGCCTGGTGGTGCTGTCGCTGCGCGACATGACCCAGCGCCAACGGGCCGAGGAAGCGCTGCAGGCGTCGTCCGAGCGCTACCGCCTGATCGTGCAGACCGCAGCCGAAGGCATCTGGATGTGCGACGCGGCCGACCTCACCAGCTTCGTCAACCCCACCATGGCGCGCATGCTGGGCTACGAAGTCGAGCACATGCTGGGGCGCCCGATGGCCGACTTCATGGATCCCGACTGCCCGGCCCTGCTGGCCCAGCGCCAGCACGGCGGCGCGCCGGCCATGCCGCCCGAGCCGGCCGAGGGGCGCTTCTACCGCCAGGACGGTTCCTCGCTGTGGGCGCTGCTCTCGACCACCACTGTCAACGCCGACAACGGCAGCTATGCCGGCACCCTGACCATGGTCACCGACATCACCGACCGCCGCCTGGCCGAACTGGCGCTGCGCCACTCCAACCAGCGCCTGGCCTCGGTCTTCAACGCGGTCACCAACGGCCTGGTGGTGTTCGACGCCGCCGGCAATATCGTCGAATGCAATGCCGCCGCCAGCCGCATGCTGGGGCGCGCCGCCGCGCGCGGCGCCGGCCAGTGGGACGGCGTGCACGAGGACGGCCGCCGCTTCAGTGCGCCGGAGCACCCGGTGGCGCAGGCCCTGGCCAGCGGCCAGCCGGTGCGCGACGTGGTGATGGGCGTGCCGGCCAACCTTGGCGCTGGCGGCGCGGCTGGCGCTGCGCCCGAGATCTGCTGGCTGTCGGTCAACGTCGAGCCGCTGCGCGACGAGCACGGCCCGGGCAGCATGCTGGTGGCCAGCCTGACCGACATCACTTACCGCAAGCGCAGCGAAGACGCGCTGCGCCAGGGCGAGCAGCGGCTGCAGGACATCATCCAGATGATGCCGATCGGCCTGTTCATCAAGGACAAGGACAGCCGCATGCTGCTGATGAACCGCGCCTGCGAGCAGCAGTTCGGCTACACCTTCGACGAATTGAACAACGGCGACTACAGCGTGTTCCACGCGCCGGAAGAAGCGGCCGCCTTCCGCGCGCGCGACCTGGAAGCGTTTGCCGGGCGCACCCTGATCGACTTCGAGGAAACCATCT
>JBCNOX010000687.1:0-2690 GCA_039593645.1 Pseudoduganella sp. | reverse complement strand
GTGCCATTGATGACGCACTTGCGCATCGGCGCGGCCGGCGGCGTCGCTGCTGCCACCGCCGGCGCCGCCACTTCGGCGGCCTTGGCGCCGACCTTGTTCAGGCCTTCGGCAAACAGGTTGCGCTCCTGCCGCATCGAGATCAGGGCAAACGCCGCCGCCGCGCCCAACACGCCCATGATGACCGCTACCGCGACCAGGCTGATACCGGTTTGATGTTCTTTCAAGGAAGCTCCGCTGAGTTCATTCTTTGCATGATGATGCCGGCCCGCCGCGCCAGGTAGGCCGATTCGCGGTGCGCATCAAAGTATTTGGGACGCGGCAGCATCACTGCCAGCCGCGCCGCCTGTTCCGGCCCCAGTTTCGATGCCGGAATGCGGTAATAGTGGCGCGCCGCCGCTTCCGCGCCGTAAATGCCGCGCCCGAATTCGGCCACGTTCAGGTAAATCTCGAAGATGCGGCGCTTATCCATCAGCATCTCCAGCATATAAGTGATGATCAGCTCCTGGCCCTTGCGCAGATAGCTGCGCGAGCCGGACAGGAACAGGTTCTTGGCCAGTTGCTGGGTGATCGTCGAGCCGCCGTGGATCTTGGTCTTGGCGCCCTTTTTCTTTTCCTGGTTATGCTCATAGGCCTTCTGCATCGCCTCCCAGTCCACGCCCTCGTGGTCGGCGAAGTTGGCGTCTTCCGACGCGATCACCGCGCGTTTCAGGTTGGCCGAAATGGCCTGGTAGCTGACCCATTGCTGCTGCACGCGCGCTTTCGGGTCCTTCTCCTGCATGGCCGCCTGCTGCTCGCGCATGAAGGCCGTCATGGTCGGGTTATGGTCGACCCACCACCAGATCTGCACGAAGAAATACAGCTGCACCGCGAGGAAGATCGCGATGGGCACGATGATGAACCATTTGAGCTTCTTGATCATAGCCTGGCGCGCAACTGCTGCAGCACTTCAGCGGTCTGCGGACGCACGCCGCGCCAGAGCTGGAAGGCCTCGGCGGCCTGTTCGACCAGCATCCCCAGGCCGTCGCGCGTGACGGCGCCGTGGCTGGTGGCGAACTCCATGAACACGGTCGGCTTGGCGCCGTACATCATGTCCAGCGCCAGCGCGCCGGGAGCAAACACGGTGGCCGGCACTGGCGGCAGGTCGGCGCTCAGGCTGGCGGACGTGGCGTTGATGATGATGTCGAAAGCGCCCAGCACGTCGGCAAAGCCGCAAGCCGACAGCGCGCCCGGTCCGGCCAGCGCGCCAAACTGTTCGACCAGCGCTTCGGCCGTAGCAACGGTGCGGTTGGCGATCACCAGTGCGGCCGGACGGTGTTCCAGGATGGGCAGGACCACGCCGCGCGCCGCGCCGCCGGCGCCGAGCAGCAGCACGCGCTTGCCGGCAATCGCCACGCCGGCGTTCTGCACGATGTCGGCCACCAGGCCGGCGCCATCGGTATTGTCGCCGGTGATGTTGCCGTCCGCCCCGAACACCAGGGTATTCACTGCGCCGGCCGCCTGGGCGCGCACGGTCAGGGCGCTGGCCAGCTTGTGCGCTTCCAGCTTGAACGGTACGGTGACGTTGGCGCCCTTGCCGCCAGCCGCAATGAAGGCGCGCACCGCGTCGCCAAAGCCGTCCAGCGGGGCCAGCCATTTTTCGTAACTTAGTTGCTGGCCAGTCTGCGCCGCATAGGCCGCGTGGATTTCAGGCGACTTGCTGTGGGCAATCGGGTTGCCAAAGACGCAGTACTTGTCCATCACTCTGGGCTTCCGTAGGAGACCTGGACCTTCTCTTCGCGCGTAAAGACGAACTTCTGCACGATTACCCACAGGTCGTCGCGGTCCTTGGAACGCATATTCGGCGGGAATTTGCCGAACGGCGCCGAGCGCCGCACGATGCTGATGGCGGCCTTGTCGAGATCCGGGTTGCCGGAACTGCGTTCGACCACGGTACCGCCCTCTTTCTCATAGACGGTGCCGTCCTGGAAGATAGGGATGCTCAGCACCACCACGCCATACAGCTTGCGCCCATCCTTCTGCGGGAAATTCAGCGTGCCGATATCTTCTACCCGGCGGCGGAAGGCGTTGTAATACATGGCATAGCCGACGCCCTGGGTGCTCGGCGACAGGAAAGTCTTCTTCGGCCGCTTGTTCTGGTCTTCGATGGTTTGCGTGATTTCCGCTTCCATGCGCGCGATGGCCTTGCTGCTTTCAATCAGGTCGGCGCCGGTGCGGCTCGGGTCGGTCTGGTTCTTCTCGGCCACCGGCGCGGCCGTCAAAGGACTCTTCTTCACCTGGGACAGCAGGTTTTTCTGGCGCTCTTCCAGCTCCTGCATATAGCGCTGGGAGGCCTTGATGCTGTCGCCGGTTTCCATGCGGCGCATGTCCGGCAGCGGCGATTTGGCGCGGCCGGCATCGGCATTGCCGCCGCCATCCAGGTCAGCCTGGGCCAGGGCATCGGCCTTCAATGGCTTGGAGGCATGCTTGGCATTGACCAGGATGACTTCAAGGCCGGGGTCGGTAGGCTCGACCTTGAAATCTTTGGGAGCGACGAAATGCACCGTCAGCGCCGCGGCGTGGAACATCACCGATACTGCGGAGGCGATGACAAGGAACTGGTTTTCTTTGAAATACTTCACGCGCTGGAATCAAAAATGATGCTTTAGAGAATCTTGAATTCTACTTCACTGTGGGCCAGGTTCGGTAACAAC
>JBCNOX010000686.1:0-2704 GCA_039593645.1 Pseudoduganella sp. | reverse complement strand
GCCGCGAACCGCTGGGCGCCATGATCGGCCGCGTCCAGCACGAGCAGCAGGCCGCGCTGGCGGGCCTCAAGCAAGGCTGGGCCGAACGCGCCAACCGCATGGAGGGCTGGATCGCCGCGCAGCGGGAGGCCAACCCGAAGTGCTTTAACGGCACCAAGCTGCGTGCCGACTCGGTCGCCAAATGGTTTGCGGCGCTGCGCGACTGGGCCGCCGATCCCGCGCTGGCCGAACCGGACATGAATGCCACGCCGTGGTTCCGCCTGACCCCGGCCGGCATGGCCGACGCCTGCGCCAAGGGCTTTGCGCCCGACATCCCGCCCGACT
Source organism: Pseudoduganella sp. (assembly GCA_039593645.1). Lineage (GTDB taxonomy): Bacteria > Pseudomonadota > Gammaproteobacteria > Burkholderiales > Burkholderiaceae_D > Rugamonas. The sequence goes on along the minus strand of JBCNOX010000686.1, from coordinate 2,380 downwards.
TCGAGGAAGTCGCGCCGCTGCGCCGTGCGCTGGACGCCATCGAACCGCTGCGCCATCATGTGTTGCGCCACGCCGCGGCAACGATCGCCGCGCGCATGGAGGAATTGAAGCGCCAGCAGCGCCTGTTCGGTTTTGCCGACATGCTGGAGCGCCTGCGCAGCGCGCTGGAAGGCCCCAATGGCCCCGCGCTGCGCCAGCGCATCGTCACCCAGTTCCCGGTGGCGATGGTCGATGAGTTCCAGGATACCGCGCCAAGCCAGTACCGCATCTTCAACCTGTTGTACCAAGTTGCCGCCAATGATCCCGGCCTTGGCCTGTTCCTGATCGGCGACCCGAAGCAGTCGATCTACGGCTTCCGCGGCGCCGACATCCACAGTTACCTGGACGCGCGGCGCGCCACCGAGGGCCGCCATTACCAGCTGGGCACCAACTTCCGCTCCACGGCGCAGATCGTCGCTGCGGTCAACCAGGTCTTCCTGCATGCGGAAGGCGTGGCCGGACAGGGGGGCTTCGCCCGCGGTGCCTTCCGCTTCCGCACCGAAAAAGGCAACCCGCTGCCGTTCGATGCAGTAGGTGCACGCGGCCGCGCGGAGCGCCTGGTCGGCCCGGAGGGCGATATCCAGGCCCTGACGGCTGGCTGCACAATGGAGCAACTGGGCGCTGACGCCTACCGTGAATACTTCGCGGAGCAGTGCGCCGAGCACATTGCCTGCCTGCTCAACGATCCGGCCACCGGTTTCCAGGGCGAGCAGGGCTTCCGGCGCCTGCAGCCGGCCGATATCGCCATCCTGGTGCGCGACCGCAGGGAGGCTGCCGCCATCCGCAAATCGCTGCAGCGCCGCCTGGTGCCGAGCGTCTACCTGTCGGACAAGGATTCGGTGCTTTCCAGTGACGAGGCGGCGGACATGCTGCGCTGGCTGTCGGCCGTGGCCAATCCGCTCGATGGCCAGTTGGCGCGCACCGCTTTCGCCACCCGCACCGCCAACCTGCCGCTGGCGGAACTGGCCCAGTTCTCGGCCGACGAACTGGCCTGGGAACGGCGCGTGGAACAGCTCAAGGAATTGCACGTGGTGTGGCAGCGCCAGGGCGTGCTGGCCATGCTGCGCCGCTTCATCCACGACCTTGGCCTGCCTGCCCAATTGCTGGCGCGGCCGGGCGGTGAGCGCAGCCTGACCAACCTGCTGCACCTGGCCGAGCTGCTGCAGCAGGCCAGCCGCCAGTTGGAGGGAGAGCAAGCCCTGATCCGCTGGCTGGCGGAACAGATCGACGATGAAACGGACGGCGGCGATGAGCGCGTGCTGCGGCTGGAATCGGATGCGGAGCTGGTCAAGGTCGTCACCGTGCACAAGTCCAAGGGCCTGGAATACCCGCTGGTCTACCTGCCGTTCGCCGTCACGGTGCGCAAGGTCGACAAGCGCAACCGGACCTTTTTCGAATACACCGATGCCGATGGCGAGCGCCGCCTGGACCTGCGCTTGTCCGACGAAGGCCAGGAGGCGGCGGAGGCTGCGCGCATCGAAGAAGACCTGCGCCTGCTGTATGTGGCGCTGACGCGCGCGCGGCATTTCCTCTGGCTCGGCGTCGCCGCGCTGCCGGCGCGCAAGAAAGACGAGAACACCCTGCACGATTCGGCCCTGGGCTACTTGCTCACTGGCGGCGAGCCGCTGCCTGCCGGACAGTTGCTGGAGAGCTGGCAGCGGTTGCGCGGCGACTGCGATGCCATCTCGGTTGCCTTGCTGGAGCCTGCCGTGCCGGTGACCCGCCTGGCGCGCGCGGTTGAGCGGCCGCCGCTGGAAGCGCCGCTGGCCTACCAGGGCGACTTCGAGCGCGACTGGTCGGTCGGCAGCTTCACCTCGCTGGCAAGGCGCAGCGGCAACGACGCCCTGCCGACGCCGATGCACGCCTCGCAGGAAACCCTGCTCGAAGGCGAGGAGGAGGGCGCCGGGCTGCGCATCGAGGACACGGCCTGGCACCGCTTTCCGCGCGGCTCCGTGCCGGGCAATTTCCTGCACGACCAGCTGGAATCGCTCGCGCGCGACGGCTTCGCGTCGATCCACCAGGAGCACTACGCCGAACGCGCAGTGCGCCAGATCAAGCGCGCCGGCTGGGGCCATCGCGAAGCGGACACGCTGGAATGGCTGCGGGTGATTGCCACCACCGAGCTGCCGCCACTGGGCAGTGCGCTCGATGCCATCGGCGCCTTGCTGCCGGAGATGGAGTTCTGGTTCCCGAGCGAGCGCCTGGATACCGGCAGGCTGGACCTCCTGTGCCGCCAGCACCTGCTCGATGGTATTGCACGTCCCGGCCTGCCGCAGCGCCAGCTGCACGGCATGCTGAAAGGCTTCTGCGACCTGGTGTTCGAGCATCAGGGCCGCTACTG
>JBCNOX010000685.1:0-2712 GCA_039593645.1 Pseudoduganella sp. | reverse complement strand
CAGCAACAGACTGGTGGCTGCCACTAAAATGGCTAGCGCTTTCATGGCAAAACTCCTTTTATATGTATAAGCCAGTTTAATCCGGCAACATGCGTTTCACCTAATTATTACAGAATGTTACCCCCGCAGGCATACCGGAAAAGAATCGGGCGTACCCCATGCGCGGTATTGGTAAAATAGCCTTCTTTGTCCTCGCTCGCCCAAACCATGCGTACCGACAGCCCGCAAACGATTTATCGTAAAGACTACACCCCGCCCAGCTACCTGGTGGAGACCGTGGAACTGGGCTTCGACCTCGATCCCGCCTGCACCATCGTCGCCAACCGCGTGCAACTGCGCCATAACCCGGACAGCAAGAGCCGCGACCTGGTGCTGCACGGCGAAGCCATTGAACTGATCGCCCTGCGCATGAACGGGGTGGTGCTGAATCCCGGTCAATATATTATTGGCAACAATACCCTGACCATCCGCAACGCCCCGGTCAATGTATTGCTGGAAATCGAAACCACCTGCGCCCCGGTGGAAAACACCACGCTATCCGGCCTGTACACCTCGGGCAGCGGTTTCTACACCCAGTGCGAGGCCGAAGGCTTCCGCCGCATCACCTATTTCCCGGACCGCCCCGACGTAATGGCGCGCTACACCGTGATGCTGCGCGCGGACAAGGAGCAGTACCCGGTGCTGCTCTCCAACGGCAACCTGCTGGAAGAGGGTGACCTGGGCGACGGCCGCCATTACGCAAAATGGGAAGACCCGTTCAAGAAACCGTCCTACCTGTTCGCCCTGGTGGCGGCGCGCCTGGTGTGCCAGGAAGAGAAATTCAAGCTGAAGTCGGGCCGCGAAGTGCTGCTGCAGGTGTGGGTGGAAGAGGGCAACCTCGATAAGACCGACTACGCCATGCAGTCGCTGAAAAACTCGATCCGCTGGGACGAGGAACGCTGGGGCCTGGAACTGGACCTGGATCGCTTCATGATCGTCGCCGTGAGCGACTTCAACATGGGTGCGATGGAAAACAAGGGCCTGAACATCTTCAACACCAAGTTCGTGCTGGCCAATCCGCGTACCGCGACCGACGTCGACTACTCCGGTATCGAAGCCGTGGTGGGCCACGAATACTTCCACAACTGGACCGGCAACCGCGTCACGTGCCGCGACTGGTTCCAGCTGTCGCTGAAGGAAGGCCTGACCGTGTTCCGCGACCAGGAGTTCAGCGCCGACATGATCGGCACCGACAGCGGCCGCGCCGTGACCCGCATCGACCAGGTGCGCACGCTGCGCCAGGCCCAGTTCCCTGAAGATGCCGGCCCGATGGCGCACCCGGTGCGCCCCGACTCCTTCGTCGAGATCAACAACTTCTACACGGTGACCGTGTACGAAAAGGGCGCTGAAGTGGTACGCATGTACCAGACCTTGCTGGGCCGGGAAGGCTTCCGCAAGGGCATGGACCTTTACTTCAAACGCCATGACGGCGAGGCCGTGCAATGCGACGACTTCCGCGCCGCGATGGCCGATGCCAACAAGCGCGACCTGACGCAATTCGAGCGCTGGTACAGCCAGGCCGGCACACCGGTGGTCAGCGCCAGCGGCCATCACGACGGCGCCAGGCAGGTGTACGAACTGACGCTGCGCCAGTCCTGCCCGCCCACGCCGGGCCAGGCGGAGAAGCTGCCGTTCCACATTCCAGTGGCGGTCGGCCTCCTCGGCCGCGATGGCAAGGATCTGCCTCTGACGCTGGACGGCAAGCAGCTCGGCACCACGACCGTGCTGGAGCTGACCGAGGCCGAGCAGACCTTCCGTTTCGAAGGCGTGGCTGAAGCGCCGGTACCCTCGATCCTGCGCGATTTCTCCGCGCCGGTGGTGCTGGAATACCCATACACCGACGACGAATTGCTGCACCTGTTCCGCTACGACAGCGATCCGGTGAACCGCTGGGAAGCCGGTCAGCGCCTGGCCATGGAGCGCCTGCTGTCGCTGACCCAGGCGGTGCTGGATGACCAACCGCTCAAGCTGGACGACACGTACATCGGCGCGCTGCGCGCAGTGCTGACCGACGCCGAACTCGATGCCGCCTTCCGCGAGCAATGCCTGATCCTGCCGTCGGAAACCATCATCGCCGAGCAGATGGAAGTGGTGCACCCGCAAGCGATCCACAGCGCGCGCCAGTTCATGCGCCACGCCATCGGCACCGCCCTGCGCGCCGAACTGCTGCAAGTCTACTCGGCCAACGCCACGCCCGGCCCTTACAGCCCGGACGCCATCTCGGCCGGCAAGCGCGGCCTGAAGAACGTGGCGCTGGCCTACCTGCTGGTGCAGCCGAATGTGGAAGCGGTCAAGCTGGCCGGCGAGCAGTTCGCCGCCGCGACCAATATGACCGACCGCGCCGCCGCCTTGTCCGCCCTGATCCACAGTGGCGCCGACGCCGGCAAGCAGCTCGACGCCTTCTACAAGGACTTCAAGGGCGAAGCGCTGGTGGTGGACAAGTGGTTCGCCATGCAAGGTTCAGCCCCGCACACCAATGTGGCGAAAGTGCGCGAACTGATGAAACACCCGGCCTTCACGCTGAAGAATCCGAACCGCGCACGCAGCCTGCTGTTCAGCTTCTGCAACCAGAACCCATCGCAGTTCCACGCACCCGACGGCAGCGCTTACGAATTCTGGGCCGAGCACGTGATCAAGCTCGACGCCCTGAACCCGCAAGTCGCCGCCCGCCTG
>JBCNOX010000684.1:0-2714 GCA_039593645.1 Pseudoduganella sp. | reverse complement strand
TGAAGCTTTGCAGCCGCGCGGCTGCTTCAAAGCTGCGCAGGGCGGACAGGGATGGCAGGCGGCGTTTCATGTTAATCACTATACATGAATTCAGTTCATCCATCCGCTGAGAATTGATCGTTTGTCAGCACCGGGCTGGCGGCGCACAGTATGCCCATCGCAACTTGACGGAGAGAGCCCATGACCACCATCCTGCATATCGACTCAAGCGCCCGGCCGGGACGTTCCGGCGAACAGCCGCACGGCTCGCACACGCGCCGGCTGACGGCACGCTTCATCGAGCGCTACCTGCAGCTCGATAGCGAAACAAAAGTCATCTATCGCGACGTTGGCGCGGAGCCGCCATCGCCGGTGAGCGGCGCCTGGGTGCATGCCGCGTTTACCCCGCCAGCGGCGCGCGAACCGTGGATGCATGCAGCGCTGGCGCAAAGCGATGCATTGGTGGACGAAGTGCTGGCTGCCGATATCATCGTCGCAGGCGTGCCGATGTATAACTTCGGGCCGCCGGCGCAGTTCAAGGCCTGGATCGATAACATCGTGCGTGTCGGGCGCACTTTCGGCTTCGACCGCTCCCGCGCCGGCGAACCGTACTGGCCACTGCTGGCGGATGCCGGCAAGCAGCTCGTGATCCTGTCCTCACGCGGCGACCATGGCTATGGCCCCGGCCAACGGCTGGAAAACATCAACCACGTCGAAGGCTCTGTGCGCAGCGTATTCCGCTACCTCGGAGTGACGGAAGCTTACGGCGCCGCCATTGAATACGATGAATTCGGCGATGAGCGCCTGCTGCGTTCGATCGCCGATGCCGAGCGCGCCACCGACAACCTCGCGGAACGCATCGCCGCCACCCGCATCGCGGCCAGCCGCCGCGCCGCCTGAGCGCCGGCAGGACTCGGGCAGCTTGGCTATAATGGCCCGATGCCCGAACTCCACACCATCTTACTGCTCGCCGCAGCAGGACTTTTTGCCGGCACGCAGAACGCGTTGGCCGGCGGCGGGTCCTTCATTACCTTCCCCGCCCTGCTGCTGGCCGGGCTGAATCCCGTGGCAGCGAACATGACCTCCACGGTCGCCATGTTCCCCAGCCAGGCCACTTCCGCCGTCGCCGGGCGCAAGTTCGCAGAAGGCGTCAGCGGCCTGAGTTTCCCCCAGCTTTTCACGATCAGTATCGTTGGCGGCATTTTCGGCGCCATCCTGCTGTGGATCACGCCCCCGACCTTCTTCGCCAGGCTGGTGCCCTGGCTGGTGCTGTTTGCCACCACCATGTTCGCCTGGGGCGCCTTCCGCCGCCAGCCGCTGCAGGCCGCCTCCAGCATGCCCAAATGGATGCTGGCCGTGGTCCAGTCCTGCATCGCGATCTATGGCGGCTACTTCGGCGGCGGCATCGGCTTCCTGATGCTGGCCGCGCTGACCATCGCCGGCCAGCAGATCCGCGCCGCAACGGCCACCAAGAACATGCTGGCCATGGCGATGAATGCTTCCGCCACCCTGATCTTCGCCTTCTCCGGCATGATCAGCTGGCCCGCGGCGCTGGCCTTATGCGCGGGCGGTATTGCGGGTGGCCTTCTTGGCTCGTGGCTGATCTACCGCCTTCCCCCGCAACTGATGCGCATCTTTGTCGTGCTTGTGGGCGCAGTGCTCACCGTGTACATGTTCCTGCGCTGAACCAAGCGTCTGCAGGATCGGGCAATCCGGGCGGTCGTCGCCGTGGCAGGTTTTCGCCAGACTGGCCAGAGTGTCGCGCATTTCGGTCAGCTCCACGATGCGCTGGTTCAGTTCATCGACATGGCTCATCGCGATGGTCTTCACGTCTGCACTGGCGCGGCCGGTATCCTGCCATAGCGACAAGAGGTCGCCGATCTGCTCCAGCGAAAAACCCAGGCTGCGGGCGCGCTTGATGAAGCGCAGGGTGTGCAGGTCGTTTTCGCCGTAAATGCGGTATCCGCTGTCGGTGCGCGCCGTTTCGCGCACCAGGCCAATGCTCTCGTAGTAGCGGATCATTTTTGCGCTGACGCCGGATGCAGAGGCGGCTTGTCCGATATTCATTTTCTTACTCCTTCGAAGGCTGCCAGCGGCGCAGCAGCAATGCATTGCTGATCACGCTGACCGAGCTGAATGCCATGGCAGCGCCGGCCAACAAGGGATTCAGCATGCCGAGCGCCGCCAGCGGAATCCCTGCCACATTGTAGATGAAGGCCCAGAACAGGTTCTGGCGGATCTTGCTGAAGGTACGGTGCGAAATATCGATCGCGTCCGCCACCAGCAGCGGTTCGCCGCGCATCAGCGTGATGCCGGCGGCGTTCATGGCGACGTCGGTGCCGGTGGCCATGGCGATGCCGACATGCGCGGCCGCCAGCGCCGGCGCATCGTTGATGCCGTCGCCGACCATGGCGACACGCTTGCCTTCGGCCTTGAGCCTTGCAATAACCGTGGTTTTGTCGGCTGGCAGCAGGTTGGCCTCCACGCTGCCGATGCCCAATGCCTGCGCCACCGCTTGCGCACTGCCCTGGTTGTCGCCGGTCAGCATGACGGTGGCGATGCCGCGCGCATGCAGGCGTTCAATCGCCGCGCGGGCGTGCTGCTTGGGCTGGTCGGCGAAGGCCAGCAAGCCAAGCAACTGCCTGCTGCCGGCGTCGGCCAGCCAGGAAATCGTGTGGCCTGCCGCTTCCAGCGCAGTCGCCTGCTGATGCAGCGGCGACAGGTCCACGCCGCGC
>JBCNOX010000683.1:0-2722 GCA_039593645.1 Pseudoduganella sp. | reverse complement strand
CCGGTCGAGGTGAAACCACTGCGCAGGACGCTCTTCAGCCGCTCCGCTTCGCGCAGGAACTCCAGCCGGCCCGCCAACGTTGACTCATTCATGCAGTGCTCCTATCCAGAGGCACGAGTTTACGCAATTTGGAGGTTGTATGTCATCAGGTTTTCAATGGCCCGCCAAATGGTGGCAATGGCTGTTGGTCTATCCGGGATTGGCCGTCGCCCTGATCCCGATTGTCACCGAGTACCTCAAGTCCAGCGACGGCGACAAACAGGTCGCCCTCTGGACCAAGAATATCAGCTGCATTGAGGCGCCGTTTGCCGGCGTCCTGAACGAATTCAATGTCCAGACTTCCGCCACGATCTGCAAATCGGGCGATGTGCTGGTCCGGTTTATCGGCCCCGGCGACAAGCGCGCCTACCGTTGGGTTGCCGTGGAACTGTTCGGTTTGCGCAGCGCCGGCACTTTCAGCCTGATCAGCAGCGCCATGGCGCAACCGCCGAGCATGCCGGAGCAGACGGTCTGCCAATGGTCGCGGCCTGATGGCTGGGTCATTCGCCGCGTGAAGGTCCAGGGTAGCTGTTTTGATGAGCACATCTGGGCGGCGACCGGCGAGGTCAGGCGCCGGCAGCCAGTTGACTGCCGTGCGCCTTGCCAGTGAGGGCCAGTGAGCCTTAGGCCTTGCGGAAGGCCAGCTCGCTGCCGTCGGCATCGATGCGGATCGTGTCTTTCGGGCCGAAGCGGCCTTCCAGGATCAGCTTCGACAGCGGATTTTCGATCTGCTGCTGCACCGCGCGCTTGAGAGGACGTGCGCCATACACCGGGTCGTAGCCTGCCTCGGCAATCTTCTGCAGCGCGGCGTCGGTGACTTCCATGCCCATGTCCATCCGCTTCAGGCGCTGCTCCAGGATCTGCAGCTGAATGCGGGCAATCGAACCAATATGCTTGTCGTCCAGGCCGTGGAACACCACGATCTCATCGATCCGGTTGATGAACTCAGGACGGAAGTGCCCGCGCACCTCGGCCATTACCGCCAGCTTGACCACCGCCGGATCGGATTCGTCCAGCGACTGGATCTTCTGCGAACCCAGGTTGGAGGTCATGATCACCACCGTGTTCTTGAAGTCCACGGTGCGGCCCTGCCCATCCGTCATGCGGCCATCGTCCAGTACTTGCAGCAGAACGTTGAACACGTCCGGGTGCGCCTTCTCGATCTCGTCCAGCAAGATCACGCTGTAAGGCTTGCGGCGCACGGCTTCGGTCAGGTAGCCGCCTTCGTCGTAGCCCACATAGCCCGGCGGCGCGCCGATCAGGCGGGCGACCGAGTGCTTCTCCATGAACTCACTCATGTCGATGCGGATCAGCGATTCTTCCGAGTCGAACAGGAAGTTCGCCAGCGCCTTGGTCAGCTCGGTCTTGCCAACGCCGGTCGGGCCAAGGAACATGAAGGAGCCGTATGGACGGTTCGGGTCCGACAGGCCGGCACGCGAACGGCGGATAGCGTCGGCCACGGCGTTGATCGCCTCGTCCTGGCCCACCACGCGCTCGTGCAGCTTCTCTTCGATGTGCAGCAGCTTGTCGCGCTCGCCCTGCATCATGCGCGAGACGGGGATGCCGGTCGCACGCGACACCACTTCGGCGATTTCCTCCGCACCGACCTGGGTGCGCAGCAGCTTGGGCTTGTCGCCTGACTGCTCGGCTGCGCCGGCGGCTTCAGCATGCTTCAGCTGCGCCTCCAGTTCCGGCAGCTTGCCGTACTGGAGTTCGGACACGCGCTGCCAGTTGGATGCGCGGGTCGCTTCTTCCATCTGCTGCTTGATGCGCTCGATTTCTTCCTTGATGTGGGTCGTGCCCTGTACATTGGCTTTTTCTGCCTTCAGCACTTCCTCGTAATCGTTGTACTCGCGCTGCAGCTTGGCGATTTCATCGTCCAGCAATTGCAGGCGCGCTTTCGAGGCCTCGTCCTTCTCGCGCTTGACGGCTTCCTTCTCGATCTTCAACTGGATCAGGCGGCGTTCGAGCTTGTCCATCACCTCCGGCTTGGAGTCGATCTCGATCTTGATCTTCGAAGCGGCTTCGTCGATCAGGTCGATCGCCTTGTCGGGCAGGAAGCGGTCGGTGATGTAGCGGTGCGACAGCTCCGCCGCCGCGATGATCGCAGGGTCGGTGATCTCCACCTTGTGGTGCAGCTCGTACTTGTCCTGCAGGCCGCGCAGGATGGCGATGGTCGCTTCGACGCTTGGCTCGTCGACCAGGATCTTCTGGAAGCGGCGCTCCAGCGCGGCATCCTTCTCGATGTACTTGCGGTATTCGTCGAGCGTGGTCGCGCCCAGGCAATGCAGTTCGCCGCGCGCCAGCGCAGGCTTCAGCATATTGCCGGCATCCATCGCGCCTTCCGCCTTGCCGGCGCCAACCATGGTGTGCAGCTCGTCAATGAAGACGATGGTCTGGCCCTCGTCTTGCGCCAGCTCTTTCAGCACGGATTTCAGGCGTTCCTCGAATTCACCACGGTACTTGGCGCCGGCAAGCAGTGCCGCCATATCGAGCGACAGCACGCGCTTGCCGCGCAGGGAGTCCGGCACTTCGTTGTTGACGATGCGCTGCGCCAGGCCTTCCACGATGGCGGTTTTGCCGACACCCGGTTCGCCGATCAGCACAGGATTGTTCTTGGTACGGCGCTGCAGCACCTGGATGGCACGGCGGATTTCGTCGTCGCGGCCGATCACCGGGTCAA
>JBCNOX010000682.1:0-2740 GCA_039593645.1 Pseudoduganella sp. | reverse complement strand
AGTCCTGCGGGTGACAGTCATGCGGGTCTCCTGAATTATAGTAAGACAATATTAGGAGAATCCGTCATGCCGATCTAATTCATTTTTTCGCAGGACCCATATCGTTTTTGTTATCGCAACAGGCGCAAGCCATACAGCCCCCCGGCCAGCGAGCCTGGTTGGGCGACAAACTTCACCTCCAGCTTGCCGTCGCGCGCCGCCCCTGCCGGCAGCGGAAGGTCCAGGGCGTAGAAGGCGTCGCCCCTGCGTTCAATGGTGACAGCCTGCAGCAGTTGCCCGTTCAGTTGCACGTCGAAGCTGCGGCCGGCGTCGCCCGACGCCAAAGTCAGGCGCAGCACCCGGGCAGCTCCTTCGCGGTCTTTCAGTTCGTAACTGAACCATCCGCTGGCGTGGCGCCAGTGCCGCGTGCCGTTCAAGCCTGCGTCAGCCCCCTCGCCCTTGAACGAGTGGTCCGATTCCGGCTGCTGCTCGCCGGGCGCCACCTGGTCTATGGTGCGGGCATCCAGCGCCAGGCGCTCCGCTTCGTCGGCGGCCGCCTTTGCGCGCATGCCGGCCAGGCCTGTCGTTGTGGTCTGCTGCCAGTAAATCATGTAGCGCGAATCGTGCAGGCGGAAGAATGGAATGAAGCGCACCGCGTTCGCGCCCGCACCCTGCACCAGTCCAGGCGCGGTGAAAGTCAGCGGCTGGCCCGGCACGGGCTTGAACTTGCCGAGGAAGTCCTTGCTGTCGCTGACGAATACCGGCGCCGCCTCCTGCGGGCAGACCTGCCCATGCGCGATGTGGCCCATGCGGGAATCGTCGGCCATGAAATTCAGCTGTTCACCCGGGAATGGCGAGGTTTTCGCCGCCAGCACGATGGGACCGTGCAGCACGGCGAAATAGTTCGACTTGTCGGGCATTTGCTCAAGCGTAGTGCGCATCGGCAGGCGCACGTCGACCGTGTCGCCCTTGCGCCAGTCGCGGACCAGCTCGACGTAGCCGCCCGGCGTCGCCCGCACCGGCACTGCCTTGCCGTTCACGCGCATCTTCAGCGCGCCTTTCGCCACCCAGCCGGGATAGCGGATCTTCATCCTGAATTTACCGCCGCTATCGACCGTCAGCCGGGTGCTGGCCTGGTCGGGGAAGTTGTTTGACTGCGTCAGCACCGCGCCCTTCTCCCGCCATTCAAGCCGCGAGGGAATGAACAGGTTCACCAGCAGCGCATCGCCGTCCCGGGCGTAGATGAATTCTCCGTACTTGGCGTGGCTCTCGATGCCGGAACCGACGCAGCACCACATGCCTTTGTCGACTTCCGAGTAGACGCGGTAGTGATTAGGCCGCATCGGCGTGAAGTAGACAAAGCCGCCGCTCTCGGGCCGCTGCGAGGCCAGGATGTGGTTGTACAGGGCGCGCTCGTAGTAGTCGCCGTACGCGGCGTTCGGGTCGCGCTGGAACAGCAGCCCGGTGAGCTTGAGCATATTGTAGGTATTGCACGTTTCCGGACCTTCCACCTCGCTGCTCATCGAGGAGAAGTCCTTATCGTCGTGGAAGTGCTCCTTGACGCTGTTGCCCCCTATGGCGACAGTGCGATGGTCGTGCACCGTGCGCCAGAAGAAGCTGGCGGCGTTATGCCATTGCGGCTCGCCGGTCAGCCCTGCAATGCGCTCGAAACCGATCACCTTCGGGATCTGGGTATTGGCGTGCAGGCCGGTCAGCTCATCGCGGCCCGCTGCCAGCGGTTGCAGGATAGCCTGGTGCGAAAAACGCTTTGCGGCCGCGAGGTAGCGCAGGTCGCCGGTCAGCTGGTAGACGTCGGCCAGCACCTCATTCATGCCGCCGTGTTCCGCACGCAGCATGGCCTGCATCTGCTCGTCGCTCAGGGCATTGGTCATGGCGACCGTCCAACCGGCGAATTTCACCAGCATCTGCCGCGCATCCTCGTCGCCAGCATAGCGCCAGGCGTCGCGCAGGCCGGCGGCGGTCTTGTGCAGGTTGTACCAGGGCACCCATTTGCCGTTGACCGAGAAGTTATCGGCGTGGAGCTTGCCCTTGGCGATGTCGTTCCATGCCTCACGGCCGCCGGGTATGCCGCCAAGGTAGCCATCCGGCGCTTGCGCCTTCTTCAGCTCCTGCACGAAGTAGTCGAGGCGTTCGCGCACGCTGCCGTCGCCCGTTGCAGCCCACATCAGCGACAAGGCGGAGAGGTAGTGGCCGCCCATATGTCCATCGAGGCCGCTGGATTCCCAGTTGCCGTAGGAAGGTTTTGGCAGCGGCAGGCCGGCCTCGCGACGGAATGGCGCCAGCAGGCGGTCGGCGTCGAGGGCCAGCAGGTAGCGGCGGTTTGTTTCCTGCGCTTGCAGGAAAGGGCTAGGCAGGAGGCGGACGTCCTTCAGGGGGAATAATTCGGCGGCGCAGGCCGCTGCCGGCGCGAATCCGGTCGCACTGGCGCCAGCCGCCAGCAGCGCTACAAGACCGCGCCGCAATGCAGCGGCGAGCGAAGGCACGGTCATTTCTGCACGCTTTGATAGCTGTCGATGTCCGCGGGATCAACCGACGGCCAACCGGCGCTATCCCAACGCATGTTCATCACCTTCAGCTTTTGCAGGTATTTGTCGGCTGTCTCGTAAGCGTGCAGCACCATCACGTCCTTGCCGTCGAAGGTGTAGGCACTGTTATGGCCAAGCGCCTTCCACTTCGCATTGCCCTGCACTACCAGCGAGCCACCGCCGAGCGCCATGTCCTTGCCGTCCTTGTCCAGATA
>JBCNOX010000681.1:0-2742 GCA_039593645.1 Pseudoduganella sp. | reverse complement strand
GGCGATCACGTCAGGCAGGGCCTGGGAAATTTCGGAGCCGGCTTCGCGGGTCGCCAGGGAACGCATGAAGACGCGGGTCTTGCCGTTCCAAGGGTTGATCGCATTCATGCGGATACGGTCGCCCAGTAGCGCGCCGCCGGATTTGCGGCGCGACGGGTCGATCGAGATCACGGCGATGTTCAGCGCGTCGCCCTGGTCCAGGCGGATGCGGCGGATCAGTTCATCGGTCAGCGAAGATTTGCCGGCGCCGCCGGTGCCGGTGATGCCCAGGGTCGGGGCAGTCGTCGTCTTGGCGGCTGCGGACAGTTCGGCGCGCAGCTTGTCGGAGGCCTTGCCGTTCTCCAGCGCGGTGATCAACTGGGCCAGCGGACGGTGGCGCTGTTCGATGTCGCCTGCGCGGATGGCGTCCAGTTGGGTCGGCGAGTAGGTGGACAGGTCGACGTCGCACTGCTGCACCATCCACTGGATCATGCCGACCAGGCCCATGCGCTGGCCGTCTTCAGGAGAGAAGATGCGGGTCACGCCGTAGTCGTGCAGGTCCTTGATTTCGCTCGGGACGATCACGCCGCCGCCGCCGCCGAACACCTTGATGTGCGAGCCGCCGCGCTGGCGCAGCAGGTCGATCATGTATTTGAAGTATTCGACGTGGCCGCCCTGGTAGGAGGAGATGGCGATGCCTTGCACGTCTTCGGTCAGGGCCGCGGTGACAACTTCGTCCACCGAGCGGTTGTGGCCCAGGTGGATTACTTCGGCGCCTTGCGATTGCAGGATGCGGCGCATGATGTTGATCGAGGCGTCGTGGCCGTCGAACAGGGACGCGGCGGTAACAAAGCGCACTTTGTTCGCGGTCTTGGCCTGTTCTGGCTCAGCGGCAAGTTTCTTGGCGTTGGCGAGGTCGTTCATGTTTTGTTCCTTGGAACGGGGAATTTTAATTATATGACGTTTACGTTAACGTCAAGTCAAGCAAAACCGGTAAACCGGTGTCTGACCCACAGGGTCAGACACCCGCTACGCGGCGGCCGCGGGTCAAGTGTCAGACCCTGCGGGTCTGACACTGGTTTACCGGTTTCAGGCAGCGTGGGCGTGACCACCGCTCTTGAACGCAGCCATCATCTTGCCCTTAGCCATCTTGTACTCAGCCACAGCCTTTTCCTTCACATGGCCAAAGCCACGGATCTTCTCCGGCAGGTTGGCAATCGCCACCGCTTGCTCATGGTTCGCAGCCGACAGCCCGTTGAGCAGCTCAGCAATAACACCGCGGAACTCGGTAATCAGCGCGCGTTCCATCTTACGCTCCTCGGTGTAGCCGAAGATATCAAACGCGCCGCCGCGCAGGCCCTTGAACTTGGCCAGCAGGGTGAACGCCTTCCACATCCACGAACCGTATTCCGCCTTCACAAGGTGGCCCTTGGCATCCTTCTTCGCGAACAGCGGCGGCGCCAGGTTGAACTTCAGCGAGAAATCGCCTTCGAACTGGGACTTGAGCTGTTCCACGAAGCGGCCATCTGTGTACAGGCGCGCCACTTCATATTCATCTTTATAGGACATCAGCTTGAACAGCGACTTGGCGACTGCGGTCGACAGCTTGTTGCCCAGGCCCAGCAGGGTCTCTTTCGAACGCACTTGCTGCACCAGGTCTTCGTAGGTGGCGGCATACGCGGCATCCTGATAGGCGGTCAGGAATTCGACGCGCTTCTTGATGATGGTTTCCAGCGACTGTGGCATCTGCACCACGACCGCCTGAGTCGGGGTCGCAACCTTCTCCACGCGCTTGAAGTCCACCGCGGCACGACGGCCCCACAGGAAGGAGCGCTTGTTCGATTCCACCGCCACGCCATTCAGCTCGATGGCGCGCAGCAGGGCAGCTTCGCTCAGCGGGATGCGGCCCTTCTGCCAGGCGTAACCCATCATGAACAGGTTGGACGCAATCGAGTCGCCCATCAATGCGGTGGCCAGCTTGGTGGCGTTGATGAAGTCCACCGACTGTGCGCCGCCGACCGATTCAGTGATCAGCGCTTCCACGCTTTCGGCCGGGTACTGCCAGTCGGCGTTCTGGGCGAAGGTGCCCGGCGGCTGCTCGTGCTGGTTGACGATGGCGAAGGTGCGGCCGGGGCGCATCTTCGACACGGCGTCGTAGGCGCCGGAGGTCAGCATGTCGCAGCCCAGGATCAGGTCTGCCTCGCCGGTGGCGATGCGCTGCGCGCGCAGGTGGGCCGGCGACTTGGCGACCTTGACGTGCGAGGTGACGGAGCCGTTCTTCTGCGACATGCCGGTCATGTCCAGCACCGAGGCGCCTTTGCCTTCCAGGTGCGCGGCCATGCCCATCAGGGCGCCGACGGTAATCACGCCGGTGCCGCCGATACCGTTGATCAGGATGTTGTATGGCTGCTCGATGCTTGGCAGTACCGGCGCAGGGATATCGCCCCAGTCGTCGTTCTTTGCAGTGCCGGTCTTGGTCTTTTTCAGCGAGCCGCCTTCGACGGTGACGAAGGATGGGCAGAAGCCCTTGGTGCAGCTGTAGTCCTTGTTGCAGGAGGACTGGTCAATGGTGCGCTTGCGGCCGAATTCAGTTTCCTTCGGCAGGATCGACACGCAGTTGGACTGGATGCCGCAATCGCCGCAGCCTTCGCACACGGCTTCGTTGATGACCATGCGCTTGTTCGGGTCAGGGAACTCGCCCTTCTTGCGGCGGCGGCGTTTTTCGGCGGCGCAGGTCTGGTCGTAAATGATGACGGTGCAGCC
>JBCNOX010000680.1:0-2742 GCA_039593645.1 Pseudoduganella sp. | reverse complement strand
CCGCGCGCCTGAAGCGCATCAACCCGCGCGCGCCGATCAGCCGCTCCGATTTCGGCAAGGCGCCGCTGACCGAGGTGCTGGACCTGCGCGGCTTCAACCTGAATGAAAAGCTGGAAATCGATCCCGATTTCCTGGCCGAGGATGAGCACGATCACGACCACGCCCACTGCGACCATGACCACGAGCATGACGAGCACTGCGGCCACGATCACCATCATCACGACCACCATCATGCCCATCACACCGACGATATCGCGGCCTTCGTGTTCAAGAGCGAGCGCCCGTTCGATCCGGCCAAACTCGATGAATTCCTGGGCGGTCTTGTTGATGTGTACGGTCCTCGCATGTTGCGTTACAAAGGCGTATTGTTGATGCAGGGCGCAGAAAGGAAAGTAGTGTTCCAGGGCGTGCACCAACTGATGGGCAGCGACCTGGGTGCAAAATGGGGCGAAAACGAGACACGGGCAAGCAAAATGGTGTTTATTGGCAAAAATCTCCCGAAAGACATCTTTATTACTGGCCTTGAACAATGTTTGGTATAAACTAAGACGTTTTTTTTGACGCCACCCAAGCAGAAATTTGAAAACTCTGTCGTATCGAAGGTAAGCGAAGTCATGACAAAAGCAAATAAATCGACCCCCGCCGCGGAAGTTCTGCTCACCGAAGAAGAAATTCTGAAGATGAGCGACAAGGACTATATGAATCCGGCACAGATGGCGTTTTTCAAGAACAAGCTGCAAAACCTTGAAAAAGAATTGCTGAAGAACGCTGGCGAAACCACCGAACACCTGCGCGAAACCGTGCTGGTGCCGGACCCCGCCGACCGCGCCACCATCGAAGAAGAGCACGCACTGGAACTGCGTACCCGCGACCGCGAGCGCAAACTGCTGAAGAAGGTCCAGCAATCGATCGCCGCCATCGACAATGGCGATTACGGCTATTGCGAGGAAACCGGCGAACCGATCGGCATTCCACGCCTGATCGCACGTCCAACGGCTACCCTGTCGCTGGAAGCACAGCAGCGCCGTGAACTGAAACAGAAGCTGTACGGCGACTGATCTGCCACAAATCGAGAAAAAGGCACGCTTCGGCGTGCTTTTTTCTTTTCTTTACACCTACGGTACGCCCTTATAATTTTCCGTTGGGCTACACTAGTGATCCTATGGGACTGTTCTCCATTTTCAAAAAAGGCAAGGTTGACGAAAGCGCCGTCGAAGCAGACGATGCGGACGCTGCTCGCCTGGCCGCGAACAGCGAACTGGAGCGCCAACGCGCGCAACAGTCGGACCTGCAACGCGAAATCGCACGCGCCACCGCCATGAAGATCGACGCCATCGAAGCGGCGATGGCGGCGGACATCTTTAACGAACCGGAACCAGCCTGGACGCGCAAGCCGCGCCCGCTGCAGCCAGCCGCCGGCACGGCCGCCAATGATGGCGCCACCCTGCCCCTGCTGGACCAGTACACCACCGAGCTGCTGGGCGATGAGGACGTGCCGCTGGAAGCGGCGGCCGCCGAAAGCGCGCCGATCGTGGAAGAAATCGCGATCCTGTATTCCAACGGCCAGGCGGAAGTGGCCGAACAGATGCTGCTGGGCAGCCTGCCGGACTCGGCGCAGGACCGCACCGTGTGGTGGATGCTGTTCGACCTCTACCAGGTACTGGGCAGGCAGGAAGCGTTCGAGAACGTCTCGATCGACTACGCCAGCCAATATGAAACCTCGCCGCCTTCCTGGGTGCCGCCGGCCAGTGCGGACAGCAAGGCCCCGGAAGTCGCGCGCGGCTACTCCGGCGTGACCCCGACCCTCGGGCTGTCCGGCATCCTGAATGCCTCGATCGCCGCGCAACTCGAACGCCTGGATGGCATGGACCAGAAACAGCCGCTGCGCCTGGACTTCTCGCGCGTCAACGGCGTCGATCCGGAGGGCTGCGCCCTGCTGCTGGCGGTCCTGAAAAAGGTGCAGGCCGGCGACCGCGACCTGATCGTGGTGGGCGCCGCCGAACTGGCCGAGCAGGTGCGCGACATCCTGATCATCGGCAATCGCGATGGCGGCGAAGCGCCGTGGCTGCTCTACCTTGAACTGCTGCGCCTGCTGAACCGCGAGAAGGATTTTGAAGAATCCTCGATGGACTACTGCGTCACCTTTGAGGTCTCGCCGCCGCCTTTCGTAGCGCCAAAGAAAGTAGCCAACGCCCCGCGCCAGGCCACTGCCGCCGCTTCCGACCGCTTCATGCTGCCGGCGGTGATCGAAGGCGACATCAGCAGCCTGCTGAGCGCGATCGATGCCTATGCCAGCGAAAACCAGGCAGTGGTGTTCGACTGCGGCCGCCTGGCGCGCATGGAATTCGGCGCCGCCAGCGCTTTGCAGGCCAAGGTGGCGGAGCTGGCAGGCAGCGACCACCGCGTCGAGTTCCGCGACCTGAACCACCTGGTCGCAGCACTGATGCGCCTGCTGGGCTATGCTGATATAGCGCGGCTCTTCCCCCACAAGTACTGAGCAGTTGAATTTTGGGGCTGCGGCCCCAAAATACCGCGTTAATCCTAATATAAAGGCATTAACATGGAACAATTTCACGGCACCACCATCCTGTGCGTGCGTCGCGGCAACGATGTCGCGATCGGCGGCGATGGCCAGGTCACGCTGGGCAACATCGTCATGAAGGGCACCGCCCGCAAGGTGCGCAAGCTGTACCAGAACAAAGTCCTGTGCGGCTTCGCCGGCGGCACCGCCGACGCCTTCAC